>QNCB01000097.1 GCA_003644335.1 Planctomycetota bacterium
AGGCTGCGAAAATGCTCGCTGCGATGCGGAAACAATACGCTGTTCGCTGGGCGGACAAGACCAAGCCTTATGACGGCATCTGCGAGATGCTCACCGCGCTGGTGGAAAATGGGCTGAAGATAACCGTGCTGTCGAACAAGCCGGACGACTTTACGAAGCTGTGCGTCGAGCGGTTTTTGGGCGACTACGATTTCGATATTATCCAGGGCGTCGCCGAGGACTGCCCCGCCAAGCCAGACCCGAGAGGTGCGAAAAACATCAGCCAAAAACTGGGCCTGGCTGTCGAGAATATTTTGTATCTCGGCGACACGAACACGGACATGCTCACCGCCAAGGCAGCAGGCATGCACGCTGTGGGCGTAACCTGGGGGTTCCGCTCGGCGGAGGAACTAAAGGCAAACGGCGCGAGAACACTAATCGACCACCCCCTGGAACTGCTGGAGCTTATAAGGTAGGAGTCAGGGTCCGGGCCGGTGCCGTGGTGGCCTATTTCCCTACTTGCCTATTTCGGTTATGATTACGCTGTGAAGACTTTTGCGATAATGTTGAAGCTACGCGGCGAGGTTTCCGTCGTGGTTGGCTCGGGGAAGGTTGCTCTGCGAAGGGCCCGTGCGCTTAGCCGGGCTGGCTGTGCGGTGCGACTAATAACCGGGCCTGCGCCAAACCAGACGGCCCTGGGCGAGTTGCCCGCGGGTGTCGAAGTTCTCGTCGAAAGTTATAAGCCACGCCAACTGCAGGGCGCCAAACTGGTCTTCGCCTGTACGGACGACCGCGACGTTAACGCCCGTATATCAGCTGACGCCCGCTCTGCGGGGGTGTTGGTGAATGTGGCAGACCAGCCTGGTGATTGCGACTTTTTCATGCCAGCTACCATCTGCCACGGCGACGTCGTCGTAGCTATCGGCACGGGCGGTCAGGCTCCCGCCCTGTCCGCTGCTATCAAGCAACAACTCCAGACCGGCGACGCCCTGCCGGAACAGCTAGGCCAATTCGCCGACTTGCTAGGCGAGATTCGCCAGCAACTCCGCAGCCGGGCTGATCTGCCAGCCGAGGCGCGGTCGCGTATTTTGAAAAGCCTAGCCCGTCGCGATGTGTTGGACGAGTTTATCGCTACCGGGCCAGGGGCTGTAGCCGAACAGCTACGAAAATTGCGCCCGCCCTCGGAGGGCGAGTGATGCGGATTCTCTGCATGGGCATTAGCCATAAGACCGCGCCGGTCGCGATGCGCGAGCTGTTAGCCTTCGACCGGGCCGGGCTGGACAAAGCTCTCAGCCTGCTCCACCAACGTTGGCCCGAGGCCGAATTCCTGCTGCTGTCCACCTGCAACCGCACCGAGCTGTACGCCGCCAGGCCATTGCACAGCCATCCACGCGAAGAGGAACTTCTGGGGTGGCTTGCGGATTTCCACGCCCAGGGCATCAGCCAATTTCGCCGGGCGGTGTATCACCACACCGACGCCGAAGCAGCCAGCCAGCTGTTTCGCGTCGCAGCTGGGCTGGACAGCATGGTACTCGGCGAGGCCCAAATAGTTCAGCAGATAAAGTTGGCCCTGGCCTCCGCCCAGCAAGCCTGCGCGTCGGGCCAGGCCATTCGGTCGCTGGTCTCCGCCGCCCTGCACACCGCCAAGCATGTCCGCAGCGAAACGGGCATCGGCAGTGGTAAGGTGTCGATAGCCTCGGCGGCGATAAAGTTTATCGAGCAGCAGCTAGGCTCGCTGGCTGGGCGCTGCGTGCTGAGCGTCGGAGCTGGGAAAATGAACGAGCTGATGCTTCGGCAGATAAGTACGCTCAAGCCCGCCCGGGTGCTGTTGGCCAATCGCTCCCCCGCCCGGGCCGAGCAGTTGGCAGAGGGGGCCAGCCGCCAGGCCGTGGCCTTGGAAGAACTGGGCCAACACCTCAGCCAGGCTGACGTGGTGGTAACCTCGACCGGCTCGCCCGAGCCTATAATCTCGGCGGAAATGCTCCGCCAAGCCCTGGCCAGCCGAGCCGACAGGCCCATGCTGCTGATAGACCTGGCCGTGCCTCGCGACATCGCCCCAGCTGCCGCCGACCTGCCAAATGTTACGCTCTGCGATATCGACGCACTCCAGGACATCGTCGATCGCACCGTTCAGAACAGGGCTGGACATGTCGCCCAGGCCCAGCAAATCGTAGCGGAGCATGTAGCTGAGTTCGTCGACGGGCTAAACTCCCGCCAGGTCGCCCCGACTATCGAAGCCCTTTATCGTCGGGTCGAAACTATCATCGCCGAGGAACTCACCGAGGCTGGGAACAAACTTTCCACTCACGCCGACGCAGAGGAAGACCTTCAAATCGTCCAGCGGTCGCTCCGCCGAGCGATGCGAAAGCTCTGCCATCGGGCTGCGGAAAACCTCCGCCAAGAAGCAGCCACAGGCCCCGGCGGAGTCCATGCCGAGATCGTCCGCAAACTCTTCGAGCTGGACGAATGAAGAGAAAGAAAAAATTTACCGCAAAAGAACACGAAGAACGCAAAGAGAAAAAAGTAAGTAGAAAAGAAAAAGAAAAAACATGGGCAAGATGCCCATGCGACACATGGACGGGACGTCCATGCTACGAAAAAGAATGGATTCCCGCTTTCGCGGGAATGACACGGGGGCGGTGTCCGAGATAAACCCGAAACCCGCAATCTGAAATCCGAAATCCGCAATCGCCCCCTGGCGATAATATGTTTGCGTATCGCTCCTCAAGCAATACAATGTTCGTTCACGTATGGAGCGTGTACGTAAGGGTAACCAGAACGGTGTCGCGATGCGTAGCAGAATTTGGTGGACAATTTGTTTGGTTGGCCTGGCGTGGCCTGGCGTGGGCTTGGCGGGCGACTGCGTCGTCGAAGCGATAACCAGGCCCAGCAAAGACGTCGTCATAACTTTCGTCAGGCCCGGGCAAATAGCGAAGATGCCCGTCAAGATAGGCCAACGGGTCAAGGTCGGAGAAGTGCTGGCTGAGCTGGAAGACTCCGCTGAGCGAATTCAACTTGCCCAGCTCAAAGCCAAAGCTGACGATGTAACGCTTATCCGCGCCCGCCAGGCTAGTCTCGACCAGGCCCAGGTCGAGCTGAAGATGACGCGAGACGCCTTCAAGACCGGAGCTGCGACGGAACTGGAAGTTCGACGGGCCGAGCTGCAGGTTACCATGGCCCGGGCCGAACTGGACCTGGCGAAGTTTCAACGCAAGGTTACCCAGCTACAACATAAAGAAGCCCAGGCCCAACTGGCCCGGATGAAACTTATCAGCCCGACCGACGGCGTGGTCGAAGTGATAATGATAGACGCCGGCGAATCGGTCGACGCGCAAAACAAGGGCGTCATGCGGCTGGTGAATATCGACCCGCTGTGGGTGGATGTCCCCGTGCCGCTCGTCCAGGCTCGGAAACTCTGGCTTGGCGAGTTGGCGGTGGTGGATTTTGGCTTTGGTCAAAAGGAAACAAGAGAAGGCCAGGTCGTGCACATCGCATCGGTGGCAGACCCCGCCAGCGAGACGCTGTGGGTTCGCATCGAGGTAGCCAATCCATCAGGCCGACCCTCGGGCGAGTCAGTACGAGTGCGGTTCAGAGAGAAAACTATCAGCCAGGCTAAGGCTATTGAAAAGAACAAGAAACCAAAGCCTGACAAAACCACAAGGCCCCCGACGACGGGTGCCAAGGAGAAAAAGTAATGGCAGAAAAGAAAAAAGCAGACGCAGCGACGAACCCCGAAGACCAGGCCCGCGAACAAACAGGCCAACAACAGGTTCGTCTGCGAATGGACGACCGGAACATGACGACATCATACGCCAATGCCTTCCGCACCAATGGCACAGCTGAGGAAGTTATGCTGGACTTCGGCGTAAATATGGTAAACCCAGCCGCCCAGGCCCAAGGCCAGGAAACACCGGAAATCGTCTTCCAAATCGACAAGCGGGTTATCATGAACTACTACTCTGCCAAACGCCTGGCTATAACCCTAAGCCAACTCATCCGCCGACACGAAGACCAATTCGGCGAGCTGGAAATGGACATGAGCAAAAGGCAAACCGCAAAGTAAAAGCAAATATCAACAGCAAATTCGAAATCCTAATATCGAAACAAATACGAAATCCGAAATATGAAACGACACTACACGTCGGACGATAGGCTGTTTTTGTTTTGAACATTCGATATTGTTTAGGATTTTGAATTTCGATATTGTTTTAATTTCAGAGGTTGGTATCCGTGGCGCAGAGTTCTGGACAACACGCACACAGCAGCGAGCCGACCACGGCGGACCTGGTCGAGCATCTCAGCAGTTTCACAGGCTCGCCGGAGGAGTTTTTGCACAATCTTCTGGTCGTGCAATGTCATCTGGTTTCGGCCTGGGCTGGAGCGGTGCTGCGTTTCGACCCCGCTGGCCGGGTCGAGGTACTCGCTGCCTATCCGCCCTTGCCGAAAGATTCTCCCGCGCCGGTCTGGTTGGCCCAGGCTGTCGAGTCCGGTCGCGAGCCTTTCAACACCGGCACGACAGCTATCAAACCGCTGCATGACATCGACGATCTCTACGGCCAGCCAGCAGGTCGATACATGGTTTTTCTGCCGATAAAGCAGGACAAGCGGGTCAGCGGTCTGGAGGTTTTTGTGTTGGAGCATACCGACTCAGCCGCTATCGAAGCTGGGCGGGAAAAGCTCGAACTCACGGGCAGCCTGCTGAGCATGTATCAAATGAGGCTACTATTACAGCAGCGAGAGCTGAACCTTCACCGCCTGCAACTGGCGATGACCGTCCTGGCTGCGGTCAATATGCAGGAGAAATTCGCAGGTTCCGCCATGGCTTTGTGCAACGAGGTTGCCGCGCAGTGGCAAGCTGACCGGGTCAGCCTGGGCTTGCACAAGGGGCGATACATTCATCTCCAGGCCATGAGCCATACCGAGAAGTTCAGCCGAAAGATGCAGCTGGTGCAGGACATTGAGTCTGCTATGGAAGAGTGTCTCGACCAGGACATCGAGATACTCACCCCCGCCGCGAGTGAGGCGACCTGCGTCAGCCGAGCCGCCAGCGAGCTGGCCAGGCGACATGGCCCGGGCGTCGTGCTGTCGCTCCCGCTGAGGCTGGCCGGCAAGACAGTGGGCGTTGTTACCATCGAGCGGACGCAGGACAAGCCCTTCAGCGACGACGAGGTCGAAGCCCTCCGACTGCTGAGCGACCTGACCACAGCCAGGCTGATAAATCTTTACGAGCGGGACCGCTGGTTCGGCGCCAGGTTCGCCGCCTGGGCCAAGCGAGGCCTAGCCGCCGTCATCGGCCCGAAACACACCTGGCTGAAGCTCGCCGTCGGCGGCGTGCTGCTGGCGATTATTTTGCTAACGACGCTCAAGGGCGACTACCAAGCCGACGCGCCGTTCGTGCTCCAGGCTGCGACCAGGCAAATAATATCCGCGCCCTACGACGGCTTTCTGGCAAGTGTGAGCGTCCAGCCCGGCTCGAAAGTCCAGGCCAACCAAACTCTGCTGGGAACTCTCGACGACACCGAGCTAATACTGCAACTAGCCTCCGCCCAGGCTGAGCGAATGGCCTTGAAAAAGGAAGCCTCGACCAAACAGCGGGACGGCAAGACCGGCGAGGCCCAAGTCGCCTTGGCCAGGGCGGCGAAAAAGTCCGCTGAGATTGACCTGCTGAAATATAGGCTGAACCAGGCCCGGATAGTTTCGCCCATCAGCGGCACGGTGGTCGCCGGCGACCTCGAGCGACAAATAGGCATGCCCGTAAAAACCGGCGACAGGCTCTTCGAC
>QNCB01000098.1 GCA_003644335.1 Planctomycetota bacterium
GTGATACTTTTTTTGTCGCTGTTTTCCGTCGCTATGGTCATCAGCGCCAGTGGCACGACGTTTTGGTTCCCGTTGCTGCACGACCTCGTGCCGGTGCAAATGAGAGGCCGATTTTTCGGCAAGCTGCGAAGCGTCTGGAACTTCACTTCGGTATTGGCGGTGCTGGGAGCTGGCGCGTTTCTGGGCAAAAACCCGGCCATCTGGCAGTTCCAGGTAATCTTCCTGTTGGCGGTGGGGTTGTTCGTTGTGCGGACGCTCGTCATTCGGCAGGTGCCCACGGGCACGAGCCTGGCGGGCGAGCTGGACTTCGCAGGCTGGCAGCACCATATCAAGGGCTTGCTGAAGCAAAGAGCGTTGGTGCTGTTCCTGGTCTACTATGGCGTGCTGGGTTTTTTCATGGGCATACTGGGCCAACCTTTGGTGCTGTATATAACGCACCTGGGCTTCCCCGCCAGCGACAATGTCATTATTTTCTGCTTCGGTAACTTCGGCATGATAGCGTCGCTGTTTGTCGCGGGGGTGTTGGTAGACAGGCTTGGCACGAAGCGGATTTTCCTCACAACCCATCTCGTGCTGTGTGCGGTCTGCTTTTTCGTGGTAGCTGTCGGCACCATGTCCCGCACCGCTGCGATGTACCTTCTGCCGATCGCTCTGGTCGTAGCTGGGGGCATGATAGCTGCTTCGGGCGTCGCTGCTACCGCTCAGATGTTTCACCTCGTGCCGGACCGCGGGCGAGCGTTTTTCATGAGCCTGTCGTGGATAATTATCGTAGCAGGCCGAGCTCTCTCGCCGCTGTGTGTAGGAGGCCTGTTAGGCTTGGCTGGGGACAACTGGACGATAACCCTGGCTGGCATGCAGTGGGACATATTCCAGCTAATCCTCGCGATAACCGGCGCCGGCATGCTCACAGCGATCATTCTGCTGCGATCCGTCCAGGAAGTAAAACATAACGACAGAGCATAAAATCAAGCTGCGTCGCACACGCTGGGGTGATTTTCCGATAATATATCCTGAGCCACTTGGTTGGGCTGGGGGTCAGGGTGTGTGAGATTTTTTCATGGCTTTCCGTAACTATTGTTTTGTACAGATTTTAGCCGTGTTTTGCAGCATAAGATTTACTCGCGAAACTAGCTCAATCCGAAATCCAAAATCCGAAATTGCCCGGGATAACCAACCAGTTTTATGCCCGCACACGATGCCCAATGGTAAGACCAGGGTTTAATCTCGCACACTGCGTGAACGCCAAAATTCACAAGCCATTGACTTGGGCGGGCGGGTCTGATAGGATGCTCCGCTTGTCTTGTTGGAAGTGAAACCTCTTATAGTGAAAGACTGGAACGAAATGGCTAAGCAATACACCGCAACACTAATTACTGGCGACGGCACGGGCCCGGAGCTTGCAGCCGCGGCCAGGCGATGCGTCGACGCAGCCCTGGAAAAAACCCCAGGCGGTGGGCGAATAACCTGGACCGAATGCGTAGCTGGCGTGGATATCCTGGAATCCCACGGCACTCCAATGCCAGAGGAGACCATCGAGTCCGTCCGCAACACCGACGCGACCCTCAAAGCTCCCATCACCACGCCAATCGGCAGTGGATTTCGCAGCGTCAATGTTCAGCTGCGTCAGACACTGGACCTGTACTGCTGTCTGCGGCCTTGCAAAAGCTACCCCGGCGTCCGCAGCAAATATAAGGACATCGACCTGGTACTCGTCCGCGAAAATTGTGAAGACCTCTACGCCGGCGTGGAGTTCGAAAAAGGGTCCGCTGAGGTCGGCGAACTCATCGAGACAGTCAATCGTCTCGGCGACGGCAAGAAAATTCTTACCCCCCCAGAGAGTACGGGCGTATCGATTAAACCCATCAGCGTGCAGAACACCGAGCGGATCGTGCGGTTTGCCTTTGAGTATGCCCGCAAGCATGGCCGAAAAAAGGTTACCTATGTTGAGAAGGCCAATATCATGAAGCACACCGATGGTCTGTTTAAGGAGGTCGCTGAGCGGGTGGCCAAGGATTATCCGGATATCGAGTCCGAAGAACGGCTGGTGGACAACATGTGCATGCAGCTGGTGCAAAAACCCGAGCTGTACGATGTTATCGTTACGGAGAATTTGTACGGCGATATTCTCAGCGACCTTTGTGCGGGGCTGGTCGGCGGGCTGGGCGTTGCCCCCGGTGCCAACATCGGCGACAACGGAGCTGTCTTCGAAGCTACCCACGGCAGCGCCCCGAAATACAAGGGCATGGATAAGGTAAACCCGACAGCCCTCATTTTGTCAGGCTTATTGATGCTGGACTACCTCGGCGAAGCTGACGCTGCAGCGAGGCTTGAAAAGGCAGTTGCCAAGGTGGTGGCTGATGGCAAGAGCACGACCTACGACATGAAGCCGCACCGCGATGACCCCTCCGCAGTGGGCACGAGCGAAATGGCGGAGGCCATTATCGCCGCGATGTAGTCGAGCGGATTTTTAATGTAGCATAGCCGCCCCCGGCTGTGGAAATTTGGAATGCAAAAAACCACAGCCGAGGGCGGCTGTGCTACACGCCACTGGCGGTGAATTGACGATGGATATCGAGTCCGAAATATCCGGAGCGATTTTTCCAAAGGCGCCCCTGGCTGGGCGGTTGGGGGCATGTCCGTATGCCCTGGTTATGCGGGCCAGGCGGTGGGCGTATCGCGCGGGCGTGCTGCCGAGCTGTGCCGTCGATGTGCCGATTATTTGCGTTGGCAATATCACCACTGGCGGGACGGGCAAGACGCCGATGGTCGCACACCTGGCGGGGCTGTTGCGGAATCAGCTAGGCTGCAACCCCGCTATTCTCACGCGCGGGTATAAGTCCACAGCTGGCCTTAGCGACGAAGCCCAGCTCTTGCGAGAGACAACCGACGCAGCTGTCATCGTGAATCCAAACCGCCAGTCTGGTGCTTGCCGCGCCCAGGCCAACGGTGCCAACGTGCTGATTATGGACGACGGCTTTCAGCATCTCAAGCTGAGGCGAAATCTGGACATCGTCCTTATCGACGCGACGAATCCGTTTGGCTCCGGGCCAGGCCAGGCGGGTTGTTGCTTGCCGACGGGCAGGCTGCGCGAGCCGATAGCCGCACTGCGACAGGCCCAGGTTATAATCATCACTCGTAGCGAGCAGGTCGAAGCCCCGGAACTCGACAGGCTTGATGGGTTGCTTCGCAAGTTGGCCCCGGCGGCGTTGTTGTTGCGGGCCAGCCACGCCATCACGGGTGTCATCGACCCCGCCGGCGAGCTAAAACCCCTGGCCAACTTGACAGGCAGAAAAATTTTCGCGTTCTGTGGCCTGGGCAACCCAGCGGGATTTATGCAAAGCGTCGCGTCCCTGGACAGCCAACTCGTTGGCTCCAAAGCTCTGACTGACCATGTTGCATACACGCCGCGAACACTCGCCAAGTTGAGCCAGGCAGCAGCCAGCTGCGGTGCGGAGATAATGTTGACCACTCGCAAAGACGGCGTAAAGCTCCGCCAAGCCAAGCTGCTCCCGCCGGTGTGGCAGCTGGATATCGAGATGAAAATCGACGATCCCCAAAACAAACTACCAGAAAAAATCCGCATGATTCTACAATAGACACGCCCCGGCTACACAAAATTTACCGCGAAAGAACTCAACGATCGCATAGATGTTGTTTGTGAACAATTACAACGGTCTGTTTTTGTGTTCTATGCGTTCTTTCGCGGTAGGTTTTTGTTTTTTCTGATGCACACGGGCTGGGTCAATGGCTCAGTTCGTCCGACTTGTCCAACTCGTCCAGTTCCCCCAGCTCGTTTGGCGAGATATCGAGGACAGACTGGGCCACAGCTTGGCGGATACGCTCGGAGACCGCCCCGACAGGCTCGTCGGGCCTATCCGCAGCCAAGCCCAGTCTGTGTCGCAACTCGTCTACGCGGGCGAGGTGAGCTTTTCGCTTGCGTTTCCTCCTTCTGCCAGGCTCGAGCGGCTCATCGTCGGGGCGAGCGACTCGACTGGGGTTTTCCTCTACAAGGCAAAGGGCTTGGCGAATAGTGTCTACGCGAAGGTCGGCTTTGATTTCCTCAGCCAGGTCTTTGGCGCGGTTGTAAATGCCCCCACAGAGCATTATTTGCATCTCCTCGCAAATGCCAACTTCGCGGATTAGGCTGATGAGTTGGCGAATCTGCGGAACCTCGGGCGGCAGTGAGCTGAAAACGAACAGCAGGTCGGGCGTTACCTGGCCTAGGAATTGCAAAACCTCGTCGTTTGGCACGTCCGAGCCTACGAACCATACGCTCCAGCCCTCAGCTTCGAACAGGTCCGACGCTATCTGGGCGCCTAGCTCGGAGACTTGGCTATTCCCGCACAGCACTACTAACCGCCTGCCATCCTTAGGTTTATGGTTCAACACCCGCTGAAGTTGGTCAGCTATCATGCGGTTGATGCGGGTAGCCAGGTGCTCGGTAACCCGCGAGATACGATCTTCGCGGTACAGTTTGTCGACCTGTTCCATAGCGGGCCAAATTATCTGGGCAAGCAGCCTGTGCGCGCCGAATCCCCGGTCGTGAGCGTCGAAAATCCATTCCCGAGCCAAACCTCGCTGCCCTGTGAATAGATACTCCAGATATTGTTTGAAAATCGCTACAGTTTCCATAGTTAACATCCTCGTACAGCAAGATCTACCTCGACTTTTCTAGACCTGCCGACGGATGAAAATAGGCAAGTCCTGGCAACTCAGATAAAATCGGAGCCAAGCCCTAACCCGTTAAGCGGTTTTTAGGGAATTTTGGGTAAAAAAGTTGTCAGTTGTCCCCAGCACTTATTTGCTACATTCGGTAAACGATTAAGTCGAGCGGACAAACAACGACTTTGGATTTACGCAAATAAGTGCTGGGGACAACTGATTACTTTTCATTCGTGTTCCGCTTTTTTTTTGTCTGGAATTTGTCGAAAAAAATTGCTGTAAAAAAACCGAAAAAAATTGTCCGCGACAGGGTTGTATAGGCTACAATTCCGCATTAACGATTCGCAGATAGTCTCGGCTTGGTGGCGATGCAGGGATGCACTTGAGTTTTACGGTCGCCAATGCCGATATATACATTCAGAGCCACCCGGCCTGGCGGAGCTGTTCCCGGGCGGCTGAGGAATCTGGCAATGAAAAAGTTTCTCGACATGATATTCAAGCCTACCAATCGGCGAGTGCGGATACTCGTCGGGGCTGTGCTGGTGGGATTGGGGTTTGTGCAGATTACCCAGTCGCTCGCGACGCGCGAGCAGGCGGTGAAGAAGCTCGTTACGTTGGACGACACCGTCTTGCTGACCGGCGACGCTGCCCGGCTTGAGAAAATCCGCAACCTCGCCGAGACCGACCACCTGGCCCTGCTGAAAATGGGCCTGGCCCAGTTCCAACAGCGGGGCATACCCAGCTATACCTGCACCTTTGTCAAGCGCGAACGCATCCGCGGCAAGCTGGGCAAGGAGCAGCACATCGACGTGAAGTTCCGCGAAAAGCCCTTCAGCGTTGCGATGAAGTGGACGAAGAACCCGCCCCTGGGCGACGCGCTGGTGTTCGTGGACGGCAAGTTCAAAAATTCCGACGGCCGCAGTCAAATGGTCGTTCGCCCGGCTGCGAAGCTCCTGCAGAAACTCACAGGAGGCTCGGTGCTTCGCCTGCCCGACGGACGTGATGCTCTGAAGAGTACGCTGCGGCCTTGCACTTATTTTGGGTTCCAAAACGGGCTGAAAAGCCTCA
>QNCB01000099.1 GCA_003644335.1 Planctomycetota bacterium
AACAAAAGCAAAAGCGAAAAAGAATTACACAAATCTTTACAGCGTCGAAAACCCTTGTTTTCCAGGTCTTATCTGGACAGAGAGCTTTGGTGTATTTGTTTTGTAATCTTTTACCAGTTAACCAGTTAACTAATCAACCAGTCAACAACCCCGCGGTTGAATTGCTGAAAATCGGTCAGTTTGAGTAATAACTTCTTTCTACTTTGGCGCGTCGGAGAGGATGTCGCAAAGTTCGTCGACGTGCGAGAATATCCAGTCTACTTTTTTGCAGATCATTTGCAAAAATCCTTTGCCATCGAATCGGCCAAACGCGCCGGTCGATGCGATGGGCAGGACGGCTTCGGCTATCATGGCTTCGCACATCAGGTACGGTGCCGCCCGCAGCTCGTCGGTGGAGATAATATTTACCGAGTCGTACCCGCGGAGGAATCCGTGGAAGCGTTTCATGTCGATATGCTCGGGCCAACTGGTCGGGTCACCCTCGCCGCCCAGTATCGAAAATTGCAGCGCGCCGTTGGCGAAGTCTATAACCCGCTGTTGTAGCCGGGCTGTGTCGTAATCTATCACCGCTACGACCAGCCTGTTGCGGAACAGCATATTCCCCGGGTGCCAGTCGCCATGGACTATCTGCAAAGGCCAATTGCCGATGCCCAACTTGTTGACTTTTTCCGCAGCTTTGCGATACGCGCTCTCGAGATATTTCACCGTGTATTGCACGTCGGAGCTTTGTTTCTGATCCGCTGGTGTGAGGGTCCTGGCGGTTTTCAGAATAGACTGATGAATCGCCTTGGCGTTGTGGTAGCTGGCCCGGGGAGGTTCGTAGTCGCTCTGAAATCCTTCCAGCAGTTTATGATACAGCCCCAGGGCGTGGCCACCCTGTTCGGTCGCCTGCAACGAGCCGTCGTAGTTCGTGCCGGTGATGAACTCCTGCATTTCGTAGATCTTTTCACCCAGCAGCAGCATGGAGTTGTTGTCTTCTTTCGTGCCGCGAAGGTGTGGCAGGGGGAAGTTCTGAGCAGCCAGGGCCAATTGAATTTGATGAGTGAAGGCGACCTTGCGGATATCGTCGCGTCCCCTGGCCCGGCGTTTGAAGAGAAACCGCCCAGCTTCGCTGTCCACGACGACCTTCGGCGCGCGACGCGAGCCTCGAGCGAACTCCTTGATGTCGCGAACAACGCCCAGGTCATAATGACTGAGGCATATCGCCAGTTCCTTGGCTTCGAACTGATCGTGTTGTCGAACGTCCTGCATGCCGGGGTGCCTCACAGAAGTCACGCGAAAACCCAATGTATGAATCTTACCGTCTGAAGTTACATCGGTCAAACCCGTAGGAAACTTTTTTAGTATCGGTAATAAAAAATTTCATACACCCTGTGGACAAGTTTCGGTTCGCGTGGGTATAATTACATGTGTGAAGTCATTGGAGACGACAATGCCAAAAACGATATCGCCTGGTAGCTTGGCTGAGGATAAGAAAGCCCCTGGTGTGGGCAAGGCTTTGCGGGCGTGTCTGGTGGGTGGCAAGCAGATGATTCGCCGGGGCGTTGGCGCCCTGTTGCGGGAGCGGGGCGTTGGCTTGGATGGCGAGCACCTCTACGATTGCGAGGAACATTTCGCCGAGTCCCTCGCGGATTGCGACGAAATGCCTTATGACCTGATTATCCTGATTCTCTCCGGCGGGCCATTTGCAACGATTCACCGTATTCGAGAAGTCATAAGCCAAACCGGCAATGCTGTGCCTATTGTGGTGCTTTCCGACCAGAGTGCCCGCGGGCAGGTTTACGCAGCTTTACGTATCGGAGCCAAGGCGTTTTTGGACCTCGACAGCGACCCGGACGAATTGGCCAAGGCGGTAAGCATGGCCTCGGCTGGGAAGGTGTATCTTTCCTCGGACGTAGCGGAGCTTTTGGTAAACGACGTCTCCGCTGCAGTCGCGCCAAACAGCACCAATCGCCTGCTCAGCGTCGAGCTAAGCCATCGCGAGGTGGAAGTAGTCCAGCTGATGTGCGACGGCCTGAGCAGCAAGGAGATCGCACGCAGGCTTCACCTCAGCCCAAAAACCGTCGAAAATCATCGCTACAATATCTATCGCAAAAGTGGCGTGGACTCCATCGCAGGCCTGATGAGGTACGCGATACAAATGGGCCTGGTGAATGTCTGAAAAATCAGTTGTCAGTTATCAGTAAAAGCAAAAAAAGAAAGGATTCCCCGTCGCTTATTTGCAGTTTGTCAAAATTATTGTCGGGTGGCATGGCTACACCGCGGCTGTTTGCGGGGTAGCCATGGGGGCTGGCGGAGTTTATCCCCGCGAAGCCGGGGGCGGGAATGACAAAAAAGCGTAACCGTTCATAGTCTTTCAATAAATTTTGAAGAGTTATGACAGAATGGAAGTGTATGTTGCTTCTCGGCCTGAAAGGCCAGAATAACTTAGCCCAGGGCAACGCCCTGGGCTAAGTTATATTAGCCCTTCGGGCTGAAAAAACCGTGAACGGTTACAAAAAGAACTTCATGTACTTCATGGTGAATTTTTGTGTAGTCGTGAACGGCTACAAAAAGACAAAACACGGAAATACCGGGATTTTTATACGATGGAATTCGCGTTGGGACTTATAATCGGGCTTGCGGTTGGCTTGGCCTTGGCGTGGGTGGTTTCTCTCTGGCACAAACGACACGCCCGCCAGCAGCAGGAAGTAGCTATGGGGCAGATACGAGAAACTTTCTTCGCCCTGGCAGCTCAGGCGCTCGACGCCAATTCTCGTCAGCTTACCATCCAGGCTGAGTCCAGCCTCGATGGCAAGAAGAAACTCATAGACCAATCCATCAAAGCTATCAACGACAGGCTTGCGAAGATGGGCGAGTTTGTCCAGCGGGCAGAGAGCGACCGCAAGGCTGAGTACAGCAAGCTGAGCAGCTCGGTAGGTTCGCTGGCGACAACTACTGGCGAGTTGCACAAAATGCTCGCCAGCACACAGCGTCGCGGAGCCTGGGGCGAACGCATGGCTGAGGATATTCTCCGCCTGGCGGGGCTGGTCGAGGGCGTGAATTATCGCAAGCAGTCCGCTGTTGACGCCGACAGTGGCAGGCCTGACTTTACCTTTTTGCTGCCAAACGACCTGACGGCCAATATGGACGTCAAGTTCCCGCTGGAAAACTACAAAGCCTACCTCGACGCCCAGGAAGACCAGGCCCGCACGGCCAGTGCGTCTCAACTTGTTCGAGACGTTCAGGGGCATGTGAAAGCCTTGGCTGGGCGGAGCTATATCACGGAAAATACCGTTCCGTATATCCTGATGTTTATTCCCTCGGAGCAAATTTTCTCGCTGGTGATGGAAACCTGCCCGGACCTTATAGACCAGGCTATGGAAAAAAAGGTCGTCCTCACCAGCCCGATGACGCTCTATGCCATGCTCGCGGTTATTCGCCAGGCTGCGGAGAACGCCAACGTTGTGAAAACCGCCGATGAGATTATCTCGCTGCTGGGGAGCTTCGACAAACAATGGCGGAAGTACAACGAGGAAGTAGACAGGCTGGGCAAACAAATAGACACGGTGGCTAGCCAGTTCCGGACCGTCAGCGGGACCCGCAGCAATGTATTGCAGCGCCAACTGAACAAAATCGAAGACCTCCGCCAACAAAGAGGCCTACCCGAACCCCCGGAATAGACGTAGCGCGGGTGTTCCGCCCATGTTTTTTTTCTGTGGCATAGCCGCCCTCGGCTGTGTTTTTTCTTTCTTTTGTCATTCCCGCGTAGCTTGGGTGCCGTGCTCAATCCGAAATCTGAAATCCAAAATCCGAAATTGCCCGGGATAACCGACTAATTTTATGCCCACACACGATGCCCAATGGTAAGACCAGGGTTTAATCTCGCACATCGGCACCCAGTCAACCAGCAACAATCTTGTATTTTCATTTGGGTGTCGGTACAATGTTCGCCCGAATTGAGCGGCGTGGTTTTGTTTGGAGTAGTCGGGTTTGGAACAGCCCGGCCAGTTTGCCCCGAAGCCTCGCCGGGCGAGTGCGTTGGATTGGAAGAAATCAGATGAGTATCGTAGTGATGAAATTTGGCGGCACGAGCCTGGCCGACGCGGAGAAAATTCGCTCTGCCGCCCGCCGGGCGGTGCGCACGGCTCGGCAGGGGCATCAGGTCGTGATGGTTGTCTCAGCTATGGGCAAGAGCACCGACGGGCTGGAAGACCTCGCTAGGCAGGTTATGCGGAATAAGCCCGCTCCCAAACGCGAGATGGACCAGCTGCTGTCCACCGGCGAGCAGGTTACGATAGCGTTGATGGCCATGGCTATCGAAGAGATGGGCATGCCGGCGATAAGTTTCACAGCTGGGCAAATCGGCATGGTAACCGACGAGCGACACACCAAGGCCCGGATAAAATCCATCGCAGCCAAGACCATCCACCGCCAGCTCGACGCGGGCAAGATAGCGATTATCGCCGGGTTCCAGGGCGTTACGGAGGCTGGAGCTATCACCACGCTAGGCCGGGGCGGCAGCAACGTTACGCTCGTTGCCATCGCAGCTACTCTCAAAGCTGACATGTGCGAAAACTATACCGACGTCGATGGCATATACACGACCGACCCCAGGCTCGTGCCGACCGCGAAAAAAATCTCGCAAATCAGCTACGACGAAATGCTCGAACTCAGTTCTCTCGGTGCCAATGTGCTGCACAACCGGGCAGTCGAGTTCGCAAAAAAATACAACGTACCCATCCACGTCCGCAGCAGTCTGAACAATAAAAAAGGAACCTTGATCGTGGCAGAAACAGAATCCATGGAACATATCCTCGTAAGCGGGGCCGCCCTGAAAAACAAACTAGCCCGTATCTCATTCCGCTCCGTGCCAGACCGACCCGGCACTGCAGCGAAAATTTTTCACACCATGGCCAAGGCTGATATCGTGGTGGATGACATTATCCAAAACAGCGACGGCAGCTTGGCGATGGTCGCCTTTACGACCGAACTGGCGGAACTGCCGGACGCGAAAAAAGTCTGCGACGAAATCGCCAAAGACCTGGGCTGCTCGGTAACATACGAAAAACATCTCGCCAAGGTCAGCGTCGTCGGCGTGGGTATGCGAGTGCACACAGGCGTCGCAGAGCGAATGTTCGCTGCCCTGGCCAAGGCAAAAATCAATATCCAAAACATCACCACCAGCGAGATAAAAATCTCCTGCCTCATCGACGGCAAAGACGCCACGAAAGCATTGAACCTCGTGCACGATGCCTTCGAACTGGGCGGCAAGAAACGACAGGCAAAAAAACCCGCCAAGAAAACCCGCAAAAAATAGGGCCAAATGAATATGGCACGCAGGCCTGGTCAGACAAGTCCCAAGCTAACCGCTGCCAGTCGCAGGGCGCGTCTTATTCGGCGCAAGGTTGGCTTGCTGCTCTTGGCGGGCATCGTTGTCGCGGTGCTTGTTTTTGCGGACCGCGCAGGGCTGCTGGGCAGGCGACGCCCGGGCGACCTGGCCCGGTACGACGGACGCGAAGCTCTCGTCGTGCATGTCGTCGATGGCGACACGTTGGATGTGGATATCCCCGACGTCAAACTGGGCTATCCGAAAACGCGGATTCGTCTTTGGGGGGTCGATACGCCCGAGACCGTTAAGCCATACTGCCCCGTGCAATACTTCGGCCCGCAGGCCAGCCTGTTCGCCAAACAACAACTCCTCGGCAAGAGGGTCAAGCTGAAG
>QNCB01000100.1 GCA_003644335.1 Planctomycetota bacterium
CATGAACACAGACGAAACCAAGAAAACAAATGAGTACCTGCAAACTCCCGGTGTATCGTTCTCTCCCGAGACCGTTTACGTCGAGCGTTACCCACTATCCTATTTCCCCGGCCAAACAACAGAGCTAAACAGAGCTCGCCTCCCTGAAGAATCCTCTCTTTCCGGAATGGATCTGGCGTACCGCCAGCAACGTAGTATTTCTGCGAAGTCCGGAATGGCCACAATTAACATAATACTCCTCTGGAGCCTGATAATTCCTCTAGTCCTCACAATCATTCCGCTTTTTGTCGAGCACGATTACTTTTTTCTGTACGCGGGTCCCATTCTCTCCGCTCTACTGCTCATTGTGAGCATGGGATCTGGTCGCATGAACTTCCAGTGCGCTATCCCCATCCTCATACTACCCACTGCAGGCCTATACTGTTTCTATTGGATCGGCACACTCCTCCAGCACAGGCTAATGGGTGGTGGCATTTTCGCTATCATTTCATTGCTTTTGTTGGTTCGATATGCCCGTTTTCCCTTCGAGTTTTATAATCAATGGGCCCACACACACCCTAGGCTAAAGCCAGAGACGCGGAGAGCTACCGAGAAGATCAAATCGTCCCCCGACTACCTCGTTGTAATCCTGGTTCTCGCTGTTGGTCTGGGCGTTTCTTATATCTCAGTATCACTCGCAATCCTGATTACTCTGGTTCTTCTTATCGCTTTCGCATCCCCAGCCATTTCCAAGACGAACCTTAAACAGCTGCGAAAAGTACTGGGGATTTTCGCCAGCTATCGTTCAGCCAGCCAAGCACCAGGTGTCTGGCAACCCGCCGTTCCGACAATTCTCGGCAAGCGTATTAAGAAACTACCCTCTAACGCCGTTCAAGTCCTCCTCATCGTCTTTCCGTTAGCCATAGCCTTGGCTACGGCCTTCTCACTCTATGGGCCATACGACATGCCCGGAATCGGCCTTCAAAACTATGTCGAGAACTTCTATCTCAGTTCAGCACATGAGCACCCATCCTCCTGGATTCGTGGCGCCCAATCTGCCATGATGTACGGATACATTTTCCCTCTTTGGTTGTTACCTCTAGCTCTCACGCTGGCATTTGTGATTCCATCGCTTCTCATCCTCGCGTTCTACAGAAACATGATCAAGGAGAGTCTTGAGATCGATGTGAAAGTTGAGGGTTATCAAGCTAAAGACGGTTCCTCGGTACGAGGACTAGACGACGATGGTCGCACAGAATGGCAATGGTATTTAGACCGGGTTCGTTCTTCCGAACATGAGGCAGTGGACCCAATGACCAACATCGTCCGAGAGGCTGACCATCTCTTTCTTGGAATCGAACCTCACGCTGACATCCCAGTTTACCTCGACAGCGCTATTTTGAAAGAGCATTGCTACATAGTCGGGGAAACCGGCAGCGGCAAGACAGCACTCGGAGTCATTCCCATTCTCGCCCAGCTCATTCGCGGTCACAAACGTGCAAACACATCCGCAAGGCCCACGGAAGAAGACGATCCGGCTTTCGCTTCATTGTCTGCTACAGATTCATATACTCCCTGTCCGCCAATAGTCATTCTAGACCTCAAAGGCGACAGTGCCCTATTTCATTCCGTCCGGGACGAAGCCAAGTCCTGGGCCGATCGTACTGGACGCGAACTACAAGATGTCTTCCAGTTCTTTACCCCGGAGCCACAGAAAGCCACTTACCGATTCAACCCTCTCTCGGATTTTCTCTCTGGTGAAAGATCGTTGCCGCAATTGACTCAGCTTCTACTCGATTCTCTCGCTCTCAGTCACGGCGAGGGCTACGGCCGCAGTTACTACACTCGCAGGAATCGTCAGCTCCTAAACGCCGCACTGATCGAAGCTAAGGCCAAAGATGAACTGCCTAAAGACATCGCTGGTCTATATAAGCTCGTAGAACACTTGGCGAGGACCAGGAGCGCCGAGTTCAAGGACGCTTTCGAGCTCATATCGACACTTCACTCGCTTTCTCAGTATGACGCCATCACTCATAATCCATCGCTGCGCCGCCACACAATCCATATGCCTTCAGTTCTGCAGGAGCGGCAGATTGCATACTTCTGGCTACCGGCTGCAATAGAATCAGTCAGTGTTCGAGAGCTGGGTAAGATGGCTATTTTTGCCCTTATCTCCGCAGCCATTGATCGGCAACACACTGGGAAGCCTTACCGCCAGGCCTACCTAGTCATTGACGAATTCCAGCGTCTGACCGGTGAGAACTTCAAGGTCATACTTGAACAAGCGCGCAGCTTCGGAGTCGCCAATATTCTCGCCAACCAGACACAAGGCGACTTGAAAACACCCGACACGGATCTCAGGCCGACTATTATGACGAACACTCGCGCCAAGTTCTATTTCTCGCTGTCCGATCCAGACGAGGTTCTTGCCCTGTCTCAAGCATCAGGAGAGGAAGTTGCCTATATGCGCTCACACTCGATCAAGACCACATGGGCAACTAAAAAGGATCCAGATACCGGAATGTCCTATCCTGCTCCACTCTCATCGGAAACTCAGTCTTGGGCCCAGAGCCTGAAGCCTCGTATAATTCGGAATGATGTTCTCCGAGTAAGTGACCATCCGCTTGAATTCATGCTTCAAGTCTCGCGTGGTAGTGGCTACACCCAATTCGGCGGCGTTCCTGTCCCCGTTAGGACTACCTATCCGTATCACAAAGCGCAGTATGAGGATTTCCTAAGCCGCCCATGGCCATCGCTCGAAGAAATCCCAGAGCTCACGAAGGAAAGTGAACCGCCGCAGGCCAAAGAAGACAAAGCTGACGAATTGCGAGTTGAGTGGAATCGCCGCTTCGAGAGTGATTTCAGGAAGCTCCAAGGCGAGTAGATAAGACAAAAGACCCGAAGGTCTTTTTGTCCCTATACGAAGATCATTGATCCGGGGCCAGCTCCTGGCCCTCCTCTGTCGCAGAATCTTGTCTGCGATGAGTCGCACGTCTCTCCTTGGTTTTTATGACGCCCTAGGAGAGAAAAGGCGAAAAAAATCTTGTTCTTACATACAATATACGAGCCAGGCTCTATTCATCCAATCGAAATCTGCTTTCATTGATTCCCGCCTCGATACATGGCACCATATCTAAAGAGAGAGACGGCCGAAGCCGTCTCTAAAAAAACCTACTTAGGTCGCTCTATACACCAACTGAGCGATCCAAGTACCCAGAACAATGGTGGTGAATAGCATCGTAACCAAAGTCCTGGGTTTGGGCTTACCGGGTAACCACTCGATAGGCCCATTTTTCTTTTCAGGTTCCGGTATTATTACCGGTTCCTGTTCACACCGGAAGCGATAACGCTTGCGGCCTTTTTCTCCCTCTACCTCGTCTACCCAAACTTCTACTTTTGGGCTCAGTGTTACTGTCATGGCTTATCCTCCTATGTCGATGCGTTAATAAAAGTAACCTCAGAAAACCGAAGTAACCTCTACATCGCACCCACCGGAGGACATCCGGACGAGATTTCGGGCTTGTCCCACTTCTTTCAACTCCTCGGGACAAAAAAAGGAGAAAAGAAACTTTTTCAACCCATCACTGGGTATTTCCTACTGATAATATACGAAATAGAGTGCCCGCACGCACTCAGTTTTTTGAGGTTTACGCCGCTTCACGCTCTTCAATGAAGACCGGAATGTTCCGACGTGACAGGTTGATTGCCTCTGCAGGGAGCAGCCGAAGATTCGATTCCTTGCGTCTGCGATTTACGGCAGCACGCAAGTTGAGGACCTGCCGCCTGACAGGAGCATACCGAGCGAACGGCAATGAATTGAAATGCTCCAGTAGCTCTTCGAGCCCTTTTTCACAGGCGATGTCTTCGAAATACAGCCGCAGATCCTTGTACTCTTTGCGGGCAATCCGCACGCTGGCATGGCCACCCCGGAAGCCAACTGAATAGCCTCCATGAACGATAGGCTCACGCCGGATATCTCGAATGGAATCGGCCTCGATTACTCGAAACTCATGAGCTCCTCTAGTCGCAATCAGCACGAAGAAGCGCTCATGGCGAAGATAGTGCATGTTGGCCAGGCCCCGCGCTTTCCTCCGGGGCCTGGCCTGCTTTGAAATGCCAATTCCATACTTCTCGATCAGCTTGGCATCGATCTCCCTTGGATCTTTGCGCTCCGGAATCCACCCGGTCACATACCACCAGTAACCCTTCGCCACATAGGAAACGGCGAGTTGTTGAATGAACGCCTCGAGGTTTCGGGCTTCACATCTGTATTCGGTTCCGGCCATCATCCACCTATCGCCGTTTTGCCGCATGGTGCTTCAAAGACGAGGGGAAGTTCGTCGTGTTAAACGACAGGCATCCCCTCAGCGCCTGCACAATCCTTTTGGCAGCCGCTCTCTTGCACCATGCTATCGCACCCCAGGCATCCAGACTCCGGCACTGTCAGGGAGAGCACGTATGAACATGCTCGATCCCGATTGCCTCCTGTCTGTCACCCGGTGCCGCTCCCAGCGGTTCCGAGGTACGTTCGCTAGTGCCAGCGAGCTGGCCACTATCAGACCTCCTTTCTGTCGGCGCTGAACGTCCTCTGATGGCCCCGCTGTGTTCCAACATAGCGGGACCCATCTTATAGAGGTCTCCATCACCAACAAAAAAACCCTGCACTCGTTTGGGCTTCACAAACCCCGAGTGCAGGTCGTCGCTCCGCTGCCAGAAGAGAGTTCCCGTCAGGAAAATCTCCTCTAGAGCGAAAGCTCTTCCGAGACTCACATTGCCACAGGAGAGACCTTTTTCGTCTCTCCCATGGCCAGAGCATACCTATCGAGCTAGGTATTCCTGTCGTCCCTTTCGTTCGTCCTATAGCGCTCGGCACCACCCGAAGCGCAGGAAGGAATTCGTAACTGCCAGCTACTCGTTCCCCGACTTCCGTCGCTTACCTACTCAGGACACACTCCCCCTCTACGGAGTTTCAATCACCTTCTTGACCAAAGAAGGCACCGGCTACCACACCGGCATCCGCAGAGGTTCCCCGGTTAGTGTGCACCTTCAACCAAAGAGTCACGTCGCTAAGCGGGCAGATTCCCGCGATTCGGCGCTGTATGAACCAAGGTTCCCCTTGGCCATTGTCTCCCAAGACTGTCGTCTTGGATTTCTGGGGGCAGAACACAGAAGCTCCCCCTTACCCATCAGCGCTCGAATTGTCGCAGTTCGGCACCGTCTCTCATTGGTCTTACCGACAAGGGCTCGAGGATCTCTCCTCTTCGCCCCTTTCATAGTTGAGCTCTTCACAGCCGTTCTTTTCAAACGGTCCCCGAGTCAGTCAAACCCGGTCGCATATGTCACCACATGCGAGCTCCCTACGTCGGCACAGGTTGAACGGCCCTCAAATGAGGAACCGAACCCCCTGGGCGGATTTGAAGGCATTCAAAACCTTCGCACCGACTTTGATTACACACGACCTGGCTCACAAGCCAGGCGTTTCCCGGTCGCCCATGTTCATGATGATTTGAAAGAGCAGCTTCTTGCACCTATCGGATAGAACGACGGGATTGGACCAGGATAGAAACACCTGGGTTTACACCGCCGAGCCTCCGTCGAGCACGGACAAGCCCCTCTCGAGGCATCCGGCTCTACAGGCAACACAGCAAATGCGAGTTGGTGAAACTCGCCCCCTTAGCCCAGATGG
>QNCB01000101.1 GCA_003644335.1 Planctomycetota bacterium
CGTCGATAACGATAATATCGCCAGGCTTGGCAGCGTCGATAGCTTCGACGGGTTTGGCCCAGTCGCCGGGGAAAGTTTTGACGGTAACAGCCGGGCCGCACGCGAACTGGCCGGGGCTGATTGGTTTGATGTCTGCCAGGCAGGGCTGGCGGTGCGAGCCGTCGGAGATGTTGCTCGTGCCCACAGCCTGCAAAACCTCGCGGATGTCCCCCATCCCGACCCGCTTGAAATGTTCGCTAGCCAAGGCTTGACCAGTGTCGAGCGACTTGCGAATGTCCGCAGTCGCTTTTCGCACATCGATAGCCTTTGTTATCGCGCCGCCGACGATGACCACGTCGGCCCCAGCCTGGGCGGCTGCTGCGGCGGTCTGGGAGTTTATCCCCCCAGCCACAGCCAGGGTCAGCCCGGTCGCAGCGCGTACCTGCCGAAGCAAATCCAGCGGGTCAGCCCCAGCCATCTGCTGGTCGATAGCACAATGGACATCAAGCCAGCTCACGCCAAGTTCCGCGGCGTTTTTGGCGAACTCCACAGGCTCGGCCACGCCCAGCAAATCGACCGCAACCTCTATCCCGTAGTGTCGCCCAGCTTCGACGCACTCGCGGATCGTCGCCAGCGGAGCCGCTGCCAGGACCGTCATAATATTCGCCCCAGCCTTGGCAGCAGCTTCAGCTTCGATTCGCCCGGCGTCCATAGTTTTCGTGTCGGCGATGATGGTCTTGTCCGGAAACCGCTCGCGGAGTGCTCGCACAGCGTCCAGGCCTTCGCTTTTTATCAACGGCGTGCCGGCCTCGATAAAATCAGCCCCGCCAGCCTCAGCCTCAGCTGCCACGGCAAGGGCGCGGTCAAGCTCCAGAAAATCCAACGCGACTTGTAGCTTCGTATCACTCATAGCCATAATGCTACCGCCAAGCCAACCCAGACGCAACAGCGAGTCTTGGCGCGGACAATTTCGGGGTTTGGCCCCCGCCCCTGTGTCATTCCCGCCAAAGCATGACGATATTTGGATAGGGCGGGGGGGCAAGGCAGGCAGGGGGGCAAGGCCGACGGTGAGAATCGAACTCACAACCTCAGCTTTACGAAAGCTGTGCTCTACCGTTGAGCTACGTCGGCTTAACTTCTTTTGCTTGTAAAATTTTGCAGCCTGCACATCTGTGGTTGCAAATCCGCTGCAAAAACCTCGGCACACGGGCAAATCCACAAGCTGCTCTGGATAAATATCTTCGTGTTGCTGTGGATATCCACGCCAGCTGCCAACCGCGGGGGGGCAAGTCTATCAGGGGATGCCGTTACAGTCAAGACTATGTTCAATAACTGTCGTAACAAAGTTGTAATGTCCAGTTATCCCTGGCAAATTCATGCAAGGCGTCAATTCGTGAACAGGTTTCGCTCAGCATTTCCTCCGCCGGAGCAAACAGAGTACCTCATAGTCCGCTACTTTGCAAAATTCAGCCCTCCCGTCGATCGGCTATGGGATGGCCGTGAAAAGAAAAACAGAAATTTGTGCCATTGATTTTAGTTCGTGCTATTCGTGTTTCGCTGTTTTTTCGCCCAGGCCATTGACATTTCCCCCGGGCGAGGCTACAAGGTACGACTTCGTTTCAGGCGTTTTCCGGAGTTTCTCGCAGATAGAAGGAATATCAGGCATGACAAGCGACACCATCGAAAAATTTGACGTAGCGGAATTTAACAAGCTCGCCGACCAGTGGCGGTACGTTATTACGGACATGATCTGCCGGGCTGGCAGCGGGCATATCGGCGGAGCACTCAGCCTGGTCGAAGTCTTCGCGACACTCTACTATCGCGTGCTGAAGATTGACCCTGCCAATCCGAAATGGCCCGAGCGGGACAGGCTGATTATGTCCAAAGGCCACGCCGCTCCGGTGTGGTACGTCGCCCTGGCCTATAAGGGCTACTTCCCGATGGACTGGCTTCCCACGCTAAACGCCGACGCGACCAGACTGCCAAGCCATGCCGACGAGCGGTTCGTCCCGGGCGTGGACGCAACGAGCGGCTCGCTGGGGCAGGGACTTTCCATGGCTTGCGGCATGGCCTTGGCTGCCAAGCGAGACCAGGCTGACCATCGCGTCTTTTGCATCATCGGCGACGGCGAAACCAACGAAGGCCAAAACTGGGAAGCCGCCATGTTCGCCAGCCATCAGAAACTCGACAACCTCATCGCCATCACCGACTACAACAAGCTGCAAATCGATGGCTTTACCGACGAAATCCTGGGCCTCGATCCGCTGAAAGACAAATGGCAGGCGTTTGGCTGGGAAGTTTTCGAAGCCGATGGCCACGACTGGGACTCGCTGCACGACGCGTTCGAACAAGCCTCCGCCGTTATCGGCAAGCCTAGCATGATTATCGCCCACACCATCAAGGGTAAGGGCTGCAGCGTCATCGAAAACACCCCCGGCAGCCACAATATCAAAGTGCCAGACCAGGCAGCCTACGACAAGTACATCGGCGCGATGAGCAACACCGACATAACACTGCCGTACTGATTCAGAAGTCAGGATTCAGAAGTCAGGAAATAAAACTACGAATTGAGGTTGATTAACAATGTCAGAACTACACGAAATGGAAATGCGAGCGGTATACGCCGAAACGCTTAACGAACTTATCGAAGCCAACCCAGCTGTGATGTGTGTCGAGGCTGACCTGGCCAAGGCGTCGGGCACGAACCCGCGCGTGTCGGAGAAACACCCCGACAACTTCGTCGACGTCGGCGTCTCGGAGGCCAACATGATATGCGTCGGCGCGGGCCTGGCTACCGAGGGCAAGGTGCCGTTCTGTGCGACGTTTAGCTGCTTTGCCTCGCGCCGGGTGTACGACCAGATAACAATATCCGTCGCCTATGCGAACAATAATGTCAAGATCGTCGGCACAGCTCCGGGCATTACGCAAGGCCCCAATGGCGGCACGCACATGTGCTTCCAGGACCTGGCCATCATGCGGGCCATGCCGAACATGCACGTCTACAGCCCCGCCGACGTCTACGAGTTGCGAGCGATGATGAACCACATGGCCGGGCAACACCAGCCGACATATATGCAGCTGATCAGGCCTAAGGTTTCGCAACTGTTCGACGAGAATATCACCTTCACGCCGGGCAAGGCTGTGCGAATAACCGAGGGGTCGGACGTAACGCTGATATCGACAGGCTACATGACCCGCTTCGCCAAACAGGCAGGCGAAACACTCGCCGCTCAGGGCGTCAGCGTCGATCTGCTGCACTGCCCGTCGGTCAAGCCTATGGACGAAGAAGCTGTGATAGCCTCAGCCCGGAAAACCGGGTGCGTCGTAACGTTGGAGACGCAGAACATCATCGGCGGGCTTGGCTCGGCGGTGTGCGAGATTCTCTCGGAGCATTGTCCCGTGCAGGTAAAAAGGCTGGGCGTGCCGGACGAGTTTGGCGAGGTAGCTTCGGAAAATTATCTTTTCGAGAAGCACAAGTTCGGCCCGTCCCACGTAGCCGAAGCCTGCCAAACGTTGGTAGCAGCGAAAGCATAAACCGCATGTAGCACAGCCACCCCCGGCTGTGGTTTTTTTGCGGTCTGCCTGTATTTTCACAGCCGAGGGCGGCTGTGCTGCATGCGTCGTGGTTACGCGTTTGATTCGAGAGATTTTTCCGGGACGTCCAGGCCGGCCAGGTATTTGTCGAAAAACGCTACCGTGCGTTTGGCGTAGGCGTCAGGCTCGCATATCACAGCCTGGTTGTGCTTGGCTTTGTCCACCACCCACAGATACTTCGGCTGGGGTACCGTGTCGTGGAGAATCTGCGTCTGCTCGACGCGAATGTAGCTGTCGCGCCGGCCATGGATGAAGAAAATAGGCCTGGGCTGCATGTCGCGGAGGGCCTTGTGCACCGAGGGGAATCGTCGTTTGAGCTTAGGCTGGGCGAATCGCATTATCAACCAAAGCAGGAACCGCCAAAATGTGTCGGGGTGGTTGCGGTAGACCAACTTGATGCTGGCGAAGATGTGCGCCCAGCGTTTCATCAGGGCAATGAGCGTGGTCTCGGTGCTGAAGGCTCCGTCGCAGACGATGGCTTTGATGCTGGGGTCGCTGGCTGCTGCCAACAGACCAGCCCCGGCCCCTCTGCTGATTCCAAACAGTCCAATGTCGCTGCTCCTGCCCTCCGCCGAGAGCGACGACTGGACATAGGCACAGGCGCCGAGGACATCGCCGAGTTCCTTGTCGCTGGGCCATTGCACAGGCTTGTAGTCCGCCCCGCTGGATTCGCCATGGGCGCGGAAGTCGAAGGTGAAGACATTATAGCCAGCCTCCAGCAATGGTCTGGTGTAGCGGGCACAGCTGTACATGTCCGAGCCATACTCATGGCTAAAGACAATCGTGCCCTTGTACTCCCCCCCCCCCGGCGGCGAGAGATGCATGCCCCGTAAGCTCGTGCCGTCGAAACTGCGGAAACGGACGATCTCCCCCTCAAGCCTTTGAAAGTCAACCGGATTCATCGACAAAGGCGGCGGCGTGTCGATGAAAATATTCAGACAAATGCGGACGTAATACGTCAACAGCCAGACCGCGGAAATAAGCAACGCCAGGCAGGTCGCCGCGATTGCAACCGCAGCCCAGTGCTGCGAGATCCAATCCGTCCAAGCCAAAATAATCACGAATTGCGGCAATCTCCTGTCTCCAAAAAAACAGCGGAACACGAATGACACGAATTTCTGTTTTTTTTCTTTGTCATTCCCGCGAAGGCGGGAATCCAGTAGTTTTTCCAAGCCGGGCGCCGTGGCTGTTTTTGTTTTTACTGATAACTGACAACTGATAACTTTTTTTCAATCAGTTGGTGATGATGATTGTGTTGTTTTGGCCTCCGAAGCCGAAGCTGTTGGACATGCAGATTTTGACGTTGGCCTGGCGAGCTTCGTTTGGCACGTAGTCCAGGTCGCAGTCCGGGTCTGGCGTGTGGAGGTTCGCGGTGGGGGGAAGGGTCTGGTCGCGAAGAGCCAGGACGCAGGTTATCAGTTCGGTCGCCCCAGCTGCGGCTATGAGGTGTCCGAGCATGCTCTTGGCTGAGGACACCGGCGGGGCCTTGCTGGCATCCTGTCCGAAGACAGCCTTCATAGCCCGCGTCTCGACCTGGTCGTTCTGCTTGGTTCCCGTACCGTGGGCGGAAATATAATCCACCTGGCCGGGCTGAATGTCCGCATCTGCAAGAGCAGCCCGCATACTGGTAGCGGCTCCGTCGCCGTCGGGGTCCTGGTCGGTTATTCTAAAAGCGTCGGCGCTGGCGCCGTAGCCTACTATCTCAGCCAATATCTCCGCGCCTCGCGCTTTGGCGTGTTCGTATTCTTCGAGTATCAACACGCTGGCTCCCTCGCCGATGACGAATCCGTCGCGGGTAAGGTCGAACGGACGAGAAGCTGAAGCTGCGTCGTCGTTGCGGGTGGACAAGGCGGTCAGGCGGTTGAAACCCGTTACGCCGAAGGGGTGTACCATGCTGTGGGCTCCGCCGGTGATGACCGTGTCGACCAGGCCATGGCGTACCTGCATCGCCGCTTCACCGATAGCTTGGGTGCTGGCGGCACAGGCGGTCAGCACGTTGTAAGCTGGGCCACAGGCGCCGAATTCCCCAGCCAGGTGTGCTACGACCATGTTGGATTCCTGCTCGATCTCGCGGTACAAC
>QNCB01000102.1 GCA_003644335.1 Planctomycetota bacterium
AACCCGCAAAATTGGCTTGACAGGCTCGGGAGCTATGTTCATAATGCGTGGCTCTTTACCTTTACGAGTCAGAGACGCTAAGCAGGAATAATCATGACAACAAAGACATACATGGCCAAGACGGGCGAGGTTCAAGCAGACTGGTGCCTTATCGACGCGACTGATAAGGTGGTCGGCAGGCTTTCCGCCGAGGTAGCTGTTATCCTTCAGGGCAAGAACAAGCCCGAGTATACTCCGCATGTGGACACGGGCGATTTCGTGGTCATCGTTAATGCCGAGAAGGTAAAGCTCACCGGCGCCAATAAGCCCACCCAGCGGGTCTACAAAAACTACAGCGGATACCCGGGCGGCCTGAAGCTGACCACGCTCGATGATATGCTTGTCAAGAAGCCCGAGCAGGTGCTTCGCGAGTCCATCCGCAGAATGTTGCCAAAAACCAGGCTTGGCATCGCGATGCTGACCAAACTGAAAATCTACGCAGGCCCGGAGCATCCGCACCAGGCACAGACGCCCAAGCCTCTGGAGTTGTGTACTTCTGGAACATAAGTCAGGAAAGAAAACAAGATGGCCCAGTCCGACGAAAAAACAATAACTGAATCACAGGAACCCCAGGCTGAGGTACAGGCCGGGCAGGTCGAAGAGCTGAAGGTTGAAGAGCCTAAGGTCGAGGAGAAGCCCAAGCCCAAACCCTCCCGAACCGCTCCGCCCCTGCCAGAGGGTCAGCACTATGTTTGGGGCACTGGCAGGCGAAAAGCCTCAGTGGCGCGGGTTCGCATCAGGCCCGGCAGCGGCAAGGTGCTCATCAACAAGCGCGAGGTGGTGGAATACTTCACCAAGTTGCGCGACCAGAACACGGCCATGGCTCCGCTGGAGGCGCTGGGCATGTTGACCAGCTATGACATCTGGGTAAATGTAGGTGGCGGCGGCTCGACAGGTCAGGCTGGGGCGGTCTCGCTCGGCGTGGCAAGAGCGCTGGCTAAGCATGTGCCGGAAAACGAACACGACCTCCGCGACAAGGGGCTGCTGACGCGAGATGCCAGAATGAAAGAACGGAAAAAGCCAGGCCAGCCCGGCGCAAGAAAGAGCTTCCAGTTCTCACAGCGTTAAACAATACATCCAACTGGGAAACCAATCCAAGCCCCGGCTACCCAAAAGGTGTCGGGGTTTGTTTTTTTATCAGGCAATAAGCAATAGGGAATAGGCAAACAGGGTAGGGTCGGCTATTGCCGACCAACAGGCAAAAGAGCAGTCCACGGATTTCACGGATTAAAAAGGATTTAGCGAACCTTCGGTTTCACGGATTTTTTTTGATTAAAAATAAAAAATCCGTGTAATCTTCTTCTGAAAAATTCGTGTAATCTGTGGACTCTTTTGCGTGTGACACGGAAAGGAATAGTCGATGGCTGATGAACTTTATGGTGATATTCTTCGGACGGTCTCAGCCCGGCGCGATCTTAGCCAGGCTCAAACGCATGAGGTTTTTTCTCAGCTCATGGCTGGGGAGCTTACGGAAGTCCAAACCGCTGGGTTGCTCGCGGCGATGGCGACCAAGGGCCTGACCGTCGATGAGATAACCGGCGCCGCCCAGGCCATGCGCGAATGCAGCGTGAAGATAGACTCCGCAGGCCTGGATGTAGTGGACATCGTCGGCACGGGCGGAACCGGGCTGCAAACTTTCAACATTTCCACCGCTAGTTGTTTCGTCGCAGCTGGTGCGGGCCTGGCCGTGGCCAAGCATGGCAGCTACACGAACCTCCGCCCCTCAGGCTCAGCCAATGTGCTGATGTCCCTTGGCGTGAATATCGAAGTGTCCCCCGCGGTGGTTACTCGCTGCCTGAAGGAAGCGTCCGTCGGGTTCTGTTTCGCGGTGAAGTGTCACCCCGCCATGCGACACGCCGTGCCTGTCCGCCGGGCCTTGCCGATAAAAACTATTTTCAATATCTTAGGCCCGCTGACCAACCCAGCTGGAGCCAGGCGTCAGATAATGGGCGTCTACGACGCCAGCCTGACCGAGCCATTGGCTGAGGTGCTGGGCAAGCTGGGCTCGCAGCGGGCGTGGGTGCTCCATGGCGCCGATGGCCTGGACGAAATCTCCATCGCCGGGCCTACGAAAATATCCGAGCTGCGGGACGGCGCGATTACAACGCGGATGATTCGTCCGGAAGATTTTGGCTTGGCGACCTCGCCGTTGGAGAGCGTGTTTGTAGACTCGCCAGAAGCTTCGGCCCAGGCCTTGCGAGATGTCCTGGCTGGGTTGGCTGGTCCAAGGCGAGATATCGTTCTGCTAAACGTAGCTGCAGCATTGGTGTTGGCGGAGTTGGCAACGGACATGAACGAGGCCCTGACTATGGCTCGTAGGTCGATAGACTCCGGAGCGGCACAAACCGCCCTGGACAAAATGATAGCAATCACAAACGAATAATCGAAGGAGTTGCGCGTGTCGGATAATTTTCATATTGAGGTTTTTTCCAACGGCTTGACGCTGCTTGGCAGGGTTATGGACGACATGTCCTCCGCGGCGATGTCGCTGCTGGTTCGCTGCGGCTCGGCGGACGACCCGCCTGCTATTGCTGGGGCTGGGGCGGTGGCGGCGGAGTGGCTGGGGCGGGGTGCCGGTCAGCGGGACAGCAGGGCGCTGAACGACGCGTTGGACTCACTCGGCGTGCAGCACAGCACCAACGCCCAAAGCGAGCACATGCAAATAACAGCTGCTATGCTAGGGCGAAATCTGCCCGCTGCGATCGAAATCTACGCTGATATCCTCACCAAGCCCCGGTTGGAGGATAATACTTTTGGCCCCTGTCGCGAGCTTATCCAGCAGGACCTTATCGCCCTGGAAGACGAGCCTGCTCGCAAGGCTGGCATGGCTTTGCGAGAGCGGTTCTTTCCCCAGCCTTGGGGCAGGTGTCCTTATGGCAGAAGCGAGACGCTCGAGGCGATGACGGCGGAGACTTTGCGGGAGCATGTTGTCTCGCACATGTCTCCCGACGGCGGGATACTCGCCCTGGCTGGGAAGTTCGACTGGGACGCGGCGCGCGATATGCTGGCGGAGCGACTTGGCGACTGGCAGGGCCAGGCCAGGCCAGAGCCTGCTGCGGCCAGGCCGGCTGGCGGGGCGGAGCACATCGCCAAAGATTCCGCCCAGACCCACATCGCCCTGGCCTGGCCGTCGGCTCTGTGCAGCTCCGAGCGATATTACGCAGCCCGGCTTGGCGAGGCGGTACTCTCGCGAGGCATGGGGAGCAGGCTGTTCACGGAAGTCCGCGAGAAGCGAGGCCTGGCTTATCACGTCTCGGCGAACTACACCTCGCTACGAAATTCCGCGGGCATCTTCGTTTACGCCGGCACTCGCCCTGCCTTGGCCCAGCAGACCCTTGACGTTACCCTCGGGGAGATAGCCAGGCTCGGCGAGGGAATATCCGACGACGAGCTTGCTCGGGCTAAGACGCAAATTCGCAGCTCGCTGATAATGCAAAGTCAGAGCACCTCAGCCCGGGCGTCGATGATGGCTGGCGACTGGTACCACCTCGGTCGGCTTCGAAGCCTGGCAGAGCTGTCTGAGAAAATCCAGGCTGTCAGTAAAGGGGACGTGATGGACTACCTTCGCGAATTTCCCCCGCGACAATTTTCGATTTTAACCATAGGCCCCGAGCCACTCGACACGACGGGCTTGGCCCTGTCGGGGGAGGACGCATAATGCAATTTCGCGAAGCACAACTTGACAACGGTCTGAAAATTATCGCTGAGGTGAACCCATCCGCAGCCACGCTGGCAGCGGGGTTTTTCGTGCGAACAGGCAGCCGAGACGAAACGCCAAACATCGCTGGGGTTAGCCATTTTCTCGAGCACATGGTCTTCAAGGGCACAGCTCGCCGCAGCGCCGCGGCGGTGAACCTGGCCTTCGACGAGATGGGCGCGAACTACAACGCATTCACGTCCGAGGAAAATACGGTCTACTTCGCATCGGTGTTGCCGGAGTTTCAGACAGATTGCATGGACTTGCTGTGCGACATACTTCGGCCCAGCCTGCGACAGGAAGATTTCGATATTGAAAAGGGCGTGATTCTCGAAGAGATAGCTATGTATGAGGATCATCCGCACTTTCGACTTTACGACAACCTGATGCGGCGACACTTTGACTCGCACCCGCTGGGCAATGTTATTCTCGGCTCGGCTGAGTCTATTTCCAATATGGCCCGGGACGATATGCAGGCTTATTTTGACAGGCGATATTCGCCCACGAATGTAACGCTGGTGGGTGTGGGAAATCTGGACTTCGACGCGATGGTAGACCAGGCGAGGCGGACGTGCGCGTCTTGGCAGCGGCTGGAGGCCAGCAGGGTGGCCGAGCCAAGTCGACCCGTTGGCAGCAGAGGCGTGATAACCGATGCGAAACTCACCAGGCAGAATATCGGTCTGATGTGTCAGGCCCCTTCGGGCCAGGATGAGCGACGGTTTGCTGCGCAGATTTTGGCCAATGTGCTGGGTGACGCCACCGGTAGCAGGTTGTACTACGCCCTGGTCGAGTCAGCCTTGGCAGACGACGCCCAGATGACATACAGCCCGATGGACGGCGAGGGCGCGTTGATGACCAGCGTGTCTACAGATCCGGAAAAGGTTGCCCAGGTGCTGGGGGTTATCGACGAGGTTTTCCGAAAGTTTATCGACGAGGGCCTGGGCGAGGCTGAGCTTCAGGCTGCGAAAAATAAGATAGCATCCCAGGCTACGCTTAGCGGCGAGCTGCCGATGGGTCGGCTGACCTCGGTCGGGTTCGACTGGGTGTATCGCAGCGAATATGTCCCGCTGGCCCGGCAGATAGACGTGATGTTCGCGGTTTCCGCGGACGATGTCCTGACCCTGGCCCAGCAGTGCAACCTGCCAAACGCGACACTACTGACACTAGGCCCACTGGAAAAATTACCGGCGTGAAATTGATTTCGGATTTTTGATTTTGGATTTCGCTGCGCGGCGATAAAGCGTCGAATTATGAATTATAGCACAGTCGGGGGCGGCTGTGCTATGTGAAAGGAGACTCGCATGGGTGTCGAAACTTTTGAACTTGGTGTTATCGGCGGCGGGAATATGTCCAAGGCTATTATCGCCTCGGCGACGGCGAGCGGGTTTTTGCGGACCGAGCAGATCGTCGTGGCTGAGCCCCTGGCCGAGCGTCGGGCTGAGCTGGGCGAGACGCTGGGCGTAGCGTGTGTGGCGGAGAATCTCGTCGCGGGCCGATGTCGGCGGGTTATGTTGGCGGTTAAGCCTCAGGTCATGAGCGGGGTGCTCTCTGCTGGCCTGGCGGAAGTCATTAGCGGCGAGACGCTCGTTATTTCTATCGCAGCGGGGGTCTCCTCGGCGTTCCTCGACGAGAAACTCTGCGGGCGGGGCAGGGTCGTTCGCGTCATGCCAAACACACCCATAATGGTCGGCGCCGGAGCCTCAGCTATTTGCCCGGGGCCTCGAGCGCCCTCGGCTGACCTGTCCTGGACGCGGGAACTTTTCGCAGCTGGCGGGTTGGTCGTCGAGGTGGAAGAAAAACTCATCGACGCCGTCGTGGCTGTCTCAGGCTCGGGGCCTGCCTACTTTTTCTACCTG
>QNCB01000103.1 GCA_003644335.1 Planctomycetota bacterium
GCATAGTAGGAGGGCTTGGGTTCGTAATTTTCTTTGGGATGTTTGACCATCCCGAAATTTCCCTCCGGATGCTTGATTCCTCGAGGGCTTCCGGGGAAACCGTCATCCTGGAAGTCATATTGAAGGGCGGCTTTGAGTTCGTTGGCCAGATGCAGCATGAAGTAACGGGCGAGGTATTTAGCCTGGGTCGCTTCGGAAAATCCCTCATAAACCGTGTCGCCCTTGCTCGGCGAGCTGAGTGTTCTGTGGAAGGTCGTATAGCCAAACTCGGTGGCGTAGAGGTCGGTGTTTTTCATCCCAGCTGACTTCATTTTTTTCTTCAGCCGCCGGATGATGGAAGAATAGGTGTGATCGTCGTCAGCTATGGATATGCCGTCTCGCTCTTCGATGACTCTGCCGCCATAGGGCGAAACCTCTGGGGGAAGCTTGAAGGTATAGGGATGGATAACCAGCCCGTCGAGCAGTCCGGCTTCGCCCTTTTCCTCGAGGATGTCTATGAGATGATGATTGATGGGAAAGACGCAGTGCCCGGCAATAACGATGGCGTCGGGGTCAACAGCTTTGATCGCTTTTGCCGCTGCAATAGACAACTCGGTATATCTCCGCACCCAGGGGGTTTCTGTTCCGGCCTTTGCGTTCCATGAACCGCCGTAAGCGGGCCTGAATGTATTGAAATTTGTAGGCTCGTTGAATATCTGCCACACCGCAACCTTGCCCTTGAAGTGCTTAGCCAGGAACGCGCTATATCTGCAGAACCCATCCCTAAAGGCTTCGAAGTCCTTCATCGGGTAGTGCTTGTTACCGTATCCCAGCGGAATCAGGACATTGATTCCCCTGGCGTTTGCGTCGTCTATCCATGCTTGCGCTTTGGCTGGAACTTTGAGTACGCCTTTTTCTTTTTCAACTCTGCCCCAATAGACTTCATCGCGAATCCATTTTAACCCCGCCTTTTCGATAAGCGGCATTACTTCTTTATACTTCCACCACTGTCCGAAATGCGTCTGCGTCCCAAAAATGGAGTTGGAAATTTCTTTAGAAGTTTTCAATTTAATAGTCTCCGCCGCGTTAAGTGTTCCAGCGAAAAAACCCGCTACGCCAATAATGACCATAAGTTTCAACATTTGCTTTTTCATGATACTTCCTTTCGCGTTTGTGTTATTGTTTGACGTTTCCATAACTTTACTTGTTCTCATCATAATACCCTTTCCGTGTTAATTGTTTTTCTTCATGCTTTCCATGTCATTCATGGTGAATGGTTTTGTTTGTTTTACCAATCTCGTTTGGTCAGATGCGGCTTGAGGTCGCTCATCTTCAGGCCTTCTATGTAGACTGGCGATGGGGTTAGTTCCAGTTTCAGGATTTTATCTTTTATCTCCACGCGTCGGCCTCGGCCATAGATGTCCGTTACCGTTACTGCCGAGACCCCGGAGGAAATGTGCAATTCCTCAGCTACGGTGTCGCGTCTTGACCAGGCGATCAGCATCGGAGCTGAGCCAGGCCTTGCCAGCGCGATAGCTTCGCAGTTCTTGCTGATATCATAATACTCGCCAAGCCATTTCGTGCCGCGCAGGCGGCTGATCAAGTTGGCATAGGCCACCACGGCGGGTTTGGGAAGGAAGTTGTTGAGTACAATGCCAAAGTTATGTTCCTGATTATGCGGGTCCCAACCGTCATCCTGAAAATCGTACCAGAAGATTTTCTCCATCCCGCTGTAAAGCTGATAGACCATCATCCGCACCAGATTCTGCGCCTGCTCGATCTCTGTGCAGGGCGTGTAATAGTGATTGGTCTGTTGGCCATTGGCTTTTGTGCCGATGGTAAATGTGCTGAACCCGACCTCGCCAGCCCAGACTTTCCAGGGGAGTTTGTGCTTGCGGCAGAACTCGCGGAACTTGGGGAATTGCCCGCGTTTTTTGTCCACGATGAACTGCTCCTCTGGCAGTGGCATGCTGCGGTGCAAATTGTAGGAATGCGGCGAGATGTAGTCGATTTTCTTAGCTACGCCCAGCTCGACCCAGGCTGGATACCACAAGAGCTGATCGCCATCTTCCCAAAGAACTTTCGCGCCGGGGTCGACTTTTTTAATAGCGTCGGTAACCTGGCCTACAAGCACAGAAAACATTTTCTGCCACTCGCCGCCGTTCCAACTACCGCCCAGCACAGGCCCCCACGGAATGTGCGGCTCGTTTATCAGATCGTAAACGTCAATGTCCTTGCCGAATCGCTCGGCGTACTTGCGATACTGCTCGACCTCTTCGCTGAAGTTCCAATTCTTGTCGAGAACCTTGCCCGCTTCCTTGGCTGCTTTCAGCTTTTTCGGGTTGTGTCCCCAGGGCAGAACCGGCATGTAGCAGAGGTTGTTGGCGTTGGCGATGGCCAGGCCCAGGTCGGCCAGGCCCGTGTCTTCGCGAATCCACGCGATGCCCGCCCGCTTGACGATCTGCCCAACGCGAGGCTGCCACCACTGGCGAAAATGAGTCTGAGTGCCAAACGGCGAGTCAGGCTCTTTGCGATCCATAGCTGGGTTCGGCGGAATAACAGCGTAGCGACTTTTGGCGATTGTCTCGTGCTTGCCGTCGGTAATTCTCATCGTTACACGGTAAAAACCCGGCGTTTTCGGCAGGGAAATCGGTGTGGCAAAACCATTGCCGCTGTTGAGTTTCAGCCCGGCGTATTCCTTGACTTTATTATTGTTGACGTCGAAAACTTCCGCCCCCACCGTCAGCTGCATGGTTTTGGGAGGCTGGGGCATGGCGACCAGTCGGGCTTCGACGGGTGAACCTTGATAGTAAAGATTCCCAGGCAGGGAAGTCTGCAGGCAGACCTTGGCCTTCTTTTGTTGCCAGAACCACTTGGCCAGCTGGGCCTGCGACGCGTCAGTTACCAGTTCGATCTGATCGAAATAAACAGTCCCAGCCTGGGGGAGCGACCCAGCGGTGATGATGAAAAGCAGGTGCCCGATGGGCTGGCGGATAACGCCGTCGTTCTTGCCGCCCCAATGCTGTGGCGAGGGCTTGGTCAGGTCGATGCTGAACGTCCGCCATTCGTTGTCGCCCTTGATATTCAGCGTGTAGTTATGTGCCTGGCCATCGCTGCCAGCGAGTCGTAGCGTCAGCGGTATGTACTTTGGCGAGCGGGCGCGGAAGCGGAGTTCCTTGCCGCCGGGGGGCAGGCCATATCGCATATGGGTTTGGAAGAATTGGCCGCTCTTGGCGTAGGTCGAGTCGTAATGCAGTGCGGCGCATTTTTTGCCCGCCGCTGGGTTTTCGTCCGTCAGCTCCAGCCGACCCGCACTGCCCCCGCTAAATTCCCACCAATCCACGCCGCGGGCAATCTCGTCGATAATCTCGCCCTCGAGATCATTGATAACAATAACCTGGCTCACCGGCGATTTGGCCCCGGGCCTCTGCGGCGCCCCGGCCGCGCTCGCCGAGGTTGCTGCAGAGACTGCAAATAATACTATCATTAACATTGCTATTACTTTGTTCGTTTTCATTTTTACTTTCTTTTCACTCTCCTTTGAAATTATTTTCTTTCCGTAAACAGCAATTCTTTTGATATTTGTTTTTGGCTCAGGCCCGGTGCCGTGAACTTGACATCGAGAGTTTCCCCCCACCTGCCTTCAAACATAGTTACGGTAATGGGATGGAGACCTGCTTTCAACGCAATCTGCCCCGCTTGTTCCTCAGGCTTATGAATACCGTCATTGTTCACCACGAGTGTATCGCCGATATATAGCTGACTCCCATCGTCAGACGTAGTGTAGAAGCTGTATATCCCGTCCTTTGGAGCCTTGAAATATCCGGTAAACTTAAAAGCGAAATCGTCTTGTCTGTGTTCCTGCATGACAAAGTTGTCGCATTTGCCGGAGCGTACCGGTTTCAGTTTGGAGAAATCGGGTAGTACAGCCCAGTTGCCTTCGTAGTAGTTATATCGCAGACCGTTGACGCAATTTTTAACCTCAACAGCGGTGCGATATGGAGTTTTTCTTCTCTTGATAACAACTGGTTTTCTGGCGGGAATAGACTTGCCGCCATCTTTCCTGAATATCATTGCCTTTATTGTCGTGGTTTTCTTGATGTTGATTGCTTTGCTGTAGATGGGTGATTTCCTTGTAGGAATTGTTCCATTGAGAGTATAATGAATATTCATACCTTTAGCTACAGGCATAAACGCCAAACTCGTTTGATCTAAGAACACTCCATCAAAAAGCTTATCGGCTGGCGCAGGTCCTGCTATAGGTGGAGCGGTAACAGTAGCTTTGAGTCCGGGAAATCCGTACCAATATGTGGTAGCTGCGTAATTGACTTTTGTTGACGCCCAATGCCAAATCTCCATGTCGAAACGAAAAGTGCTGCTAAAGGGAATCGCATCCAGCGAACGGCTGCGCGTGTTGGTTACATGGCCCTGATTACCCGGACCTTCGGCGCGTGGCTGGGCATGGAATGGTGCTTCAAACACTTCCGGGCAGCACCAGGCATACCCGTAATAATCTTCCGTGCCTGTTCCAAAATGTGAAGGAAAAATATCTTCGTCAACATAGATTTTTTCATCGCCTTCTCCCCACCATTTTCCTGCTGGATTATAGAGAGCAAGTGTGTCGCCGACATAAACGCCTTTGCCCTCGATCGTGATATAATTCCAGTCGCAGTGGGGACGGGTTGGGATATCATTTTCCTGCCGCCAATAAGTGTAGAAATGCATCGAACGATCATCCCACTGCCAGGGACAGGTTTCTACGCTGCCGAGTGTTGCCTGGACTTGCTGGTTGCCGGTGTTCTCCAGTTCGACAACACAGCTCTCGCGATAAGGCATAACCCACCGGCAGGTCATGGTTCCGTCTTTTTGTACTTGTCTGTACCACCCCTTGAATGGATTCACTCCCACGCCGCTGCCGAAAAAATCGCTGACAGGACAACTAACGGTTTGTTCACCGTCAAAACTGATTTTCAGGATGGTTGAGCGCAGAGCCTGTGAAAGATTATCAGCTTCCAGTTTTACTGACAGTTTACAGATTGCCCCTGGCCCCTGAAAAGTTTTGCTAAGAGTTTGCTTTGGGTCAAGCGTCTTGTTTATCGCATTGTGGAAAACCACGTTTGCGGGCTGGACACCAGCTGGGTCGAGCAACGATTTTTGCACATGTTCAAGTTTTGCTTTGGCAATTGTTAAATCACTCATCGCAAAAGTCCGAACGCTGGTACTCTCGGGATACGTACGATAATTTATCTGCCAAAACAGCGCGTCGTTATTCCAGTTACGTTCTTCCTGGAAATTTTCGTAGGTGATTTTACAACGCTTCGCATACGGAATTGGCAGGTACAGATTTCTTCCACTGGCTTTCATTGCGGACAATGGTGAACCAGCCAACGCAGTCCCGCTGATTACCTCATCTATAGGTTTCTCAATTATGGGAGCATCCGCACTATCCAAATAAACCCGGATTGTACCGTTATGCTTAGTTTTGGTCATCCAGAAACGCACAATCGCGCCTGGGCCTTTGATGTCGCAGATGACATATTCTTTACGATTACCGTGTTTTTCAGTGCGTATGAATGAAGAAGCGTCACCATTGGCAAACCAGC
>QNCB01000104.1 GCA_003644335.1 Planctomycetota bacterium
GTTTGACTATACTATACCCCAGCACAACTATCTTGGAAACGAAGAAAGGCTGACGGGAAAACAGTTGACTGGTTGATTGGTTAACTGGTTGACTGGTTGACTGGTTTAAAAACAAAAACGGCAAACTACGAAACACGCGAAAGAATCCGAAAACGAATTATTGTAAAAAACAAAAACAGAAAAAAAGAAAAAGAGTAACCGTTCACAGAAAAGAACCACGAATGAACACTGATAAACACGAATTATCGTAAAAAACAAAGTTTACCATGAGGTTTTTTGTTTTTTCTTTCGTGTTTTTCGCCGTTTTAAATATCTGTGTCTATCTGTGTTTATCCGTGGTTCTTATTTTTGTGTGAACGGTTGCGAAAAAGACTGGATTCCCGCTTTCGCTGTTTTTGTTTTTACTGATAACTGATAACTTTTTTGATTACTGACAACTTTTTTAGGCGGGAAGGAAGCCAGATGTTTGTTGCACACATCACGCACGAAGCTGTTGAGGATATGGGCGGTATCGGTACGGTTATCGCTGGGCTGACGACCTCCAAAGCGTATGGCAAGGCTGTCTCTCGCACTGTTCTGGTCGGCCCGCTGTTCTCCACCGACAAACCCACCGCTGAGCTGCTGGGCCCGGGCGGGAAGATTCTCTACAGCAGCTTGGACGAAATATACCAGGACAACTGGCGCGAAAAGTTTGGCCCGATCGAGCGGACATATGGCGTCGGGATAATCTACGGCACACGAAAAATCCACGAGCCATACAGCGGCAAAGCTGTCGATGTGGAGGTGCTGGTGTTCGACCTGTTCGCTGCCAACGAAAAACGCGTGAACATCTTCAAAGCCAGCCTGTACGAAAAGTTCGACATACCCTCGGACAAGTTTCAAAACGTGTGGGATTTCGAGCAGTATATCCGCCTGGCCGAGCCTGCTATCGCGGCGCTCAAGGCCCTGGGCGCGATGGGCGAGCGGCAGACCGTCCTGCTCAGCCACGAGTACATGGGCATGCCGACTGTGCTCAAAGCTATCCTCGACGGCAACGAGAATACCAAGACGGTTTTCTACGCTCACGAGGTCGCATCGGTCAGGCCCATCGTGGAGAACACGCCAGGCCACGATACCACCTTCTATAATGTGATGAAGCGGGCTGCGGAAAATGGCCAAAATTTGGAAGATATTTTTCCGCAGGTCGTCCACAATTACAAACATCCGTTGGTCAAGGCTGCGCGACATTGCGACCACGTTTTTGCCGTGGGCGAGTTCGTCCGAGCTGAGCTGGAGTTTCTGGACAGCCGATTCGCCAGGGGAAATATCGACCTGGTTTACAACGGCATTCCCGCTGCGTCGCTGACGATGCGACAGAAGCGCGCCAGCCAAGCTCTGCTGCAGGAATACGCAGCCAATCTGTTCGGCCAGGCTCCGACATGGGTCTTCACGCACGTTGCTCGGCCCGTGCTTTCCAAAGCTATCTGGCGAGACCTGCGAGTGCTGCACGAGCTTGAGCCTCTCCTGGCCAGCCGGGGCGAGCGGGCGGTGTACTTCATGCTCGGCACGCTGGGCGGCGGGCGGCGAGGCAGGGACGTGCGACACATGGAGCGCGTCTACGGCTGGCCTGTTGCTCACGAGCAGGGCTACCCCGACCTGTGCGGCGGCGAGGAAGTCGTCGGCGAAATGTGCGACGCGTTCAACCGCACGCACGAACATTCCCGAGCTGTGCTGGTCAATCAGTGGGGCTGGTCGTCCAAAGCCTGTGGCCAGCGCATGCCCGCCAAAATGACCATCGCCGACCTGCGGCGAGGCTGCGACCTGGAGTTCGGCATGAGCGTGTACGAGCCATTCGGCATCAGCCAACTCGAGCCGTTGAGTTTCGGCGCCTTGTGCGTGCCGTCGAGCGTTTGCGGGTGCGTCAGCTTTGCCGCCGCAGCTATGCGTGGCGAGAAGTTCGACAATATAATCGAGGGCAATTTCCTGCACTTGCCGGGCGAGCCTGGCATTGAGGAGATTCTCTCGTTGAGTACCGCCGAGCGTGACGCTATCGAAGCAGCGGAGGGCCGACGACTGGCAGAGCGGATAGCCCAGCTACTGCCTCGGGACAAAGCGACTCAACAGCGACGGATCGAGACAGGCCAGGACCTAGCCCATCGCATGAGCTGGGAGCACGTGGTAAACGAGTATTTCCTCCCCGCCATCCGTCGAGCTGGCGACTAGCCACCCGCCAAGTGTATCCCGTAGCATGGGCATCTTGCCCATATTTTTTCTATGTTTTCTTTTTCTGTTTTTTTCTGTTTTTTTGTCATTCCCGCGAAGCTTGTCCTCGATCTGGTCGGGGAGCGGGAATCCAGGAGGCGGTAAAAACGTGGTTGCAAACACCGCAACCACGGCACCGGGCAAAAAAATATCGTTCCCGTCTGATTGCGGGCTTGTCAACGACTCGGAAAACAGGTAGAATCCCTCCCCTTCAAACTTGGCGGCATCTGACAGCCAGGCTTGGCGAACCACAGAGCAGCGTCGCAGCAACAGCAGTTTGCAGCCACGCCATGCTCGATAAAATACGGAGCGTAGCTCAGCTTGGATAGAGCGCTGCGTTCGGGACGCAGAGGTCGGAGGTTCAAATCCTCTCGCTCCGATTTTATAACATCGTGCATCGCCGGAAATCAGGGGGACATAATAGTAAACTTCCTTTTTTTACGGGTTTTACAAAGTATCCTTTTCAAGGCGAAGGAGTCTAACCCCAAATGGTTTTAACTGAAAGTTTTTCTGGTTGATTCATTGGTTAGTGAGCGACCGGATTTTCTGGCGGGGTTTTTTGCGTATTTACTGGCCAGCCAGTCAACTCAAATCAGCTGGTTTGAGCATATAAGATGGAATTGTTTAGCTGGTCATCTGGTGGGAAATGAGAAAGGGCCAAGCGTATGAATGCCTGGCCCGGAATTTTTTTTGAAACGAGACCGACGGGATTCGAACCCGCAACCTCCGGATCGACAGTCCGGTGCTCTAACCAGTTGAGCTACGGTCCCAACACCTCAGCCAGGCAAGCCCGGGGGCTAAACCAAAACCGAGTCAGCGTAGTATATACACTGCGCAGCGGTTGTCAACGCTTTTGAGGGAAATAGACAAAAAAACTCACAGCCATCCCATAGACGGCGGAAATTCGGTTGCTAGTCACAATTTAACCAATAAACATACAGGGCTGCGGCTGGGTCGTCAGAATGTCAACCCGCATTTTACTACAAAGATATCGCTTCTGCAGAGCTGTCAAGCCATCGTGTTATGGGATGGCTGTGAAAAAAACTTTAGAAGCCCAGCCTTCCGACAAAAAAAAGAGCCACGAATGGACGCGAATTTTTGAAAGAAAAAAAGTTCACCACGGCACCTGGCTGTGAGATTTTTTTAAAAGAAAATCCGTGTAATCTGTTTGTAATCTGTGAAATCGGTGGACTGCTTTTCTGCCTGACTGGCCTGACTTGTAAAAAAAAAATTCGTATTTTGTCGAAAGTAAGTTCATTGCCCCCTCGCATTGTCCGATAATGTCTTTGACACGACTATTGTCGTCGAAAAACCACGTTGGTAATTGAAGACCGAGGCCAAGATGAAGCTGGATTTGCCGGACGATATTCTGTTCTCTGCCGAGGCCTCAAGCCAGGAGCTTCGCCTGGCCTTGGCGTTGCAGCTTTACTCCGATTCGCGGGTCAATTATGCCGACGCGTGCAAACTGGCAGAGGTCGCGCCGGGCCTGTTCGACCGGGAATTAGCCCGGCGAGATATCAGCGTCATTCGTTTTCCGTCCGTAAATACCTGGCGAGAACGTCAGCGAGCAGGCTAAAAACAAAAAAACGAACCACGGATGGACACAGTTGATTGGTTGACTGGTTAATTGGTTAAAAACAAAAACGGCGAACAACTAAGTGAACATTCGCATTTTTTGTGAGGATGATAAGAAAAAAAAGAACTTCATGCTCTTCATGTGCTTCATGGTGAGAATAGTGAGCATGGTGTTCTTTTGATGTGAGTTGCCGCTTATCGAGAGCGTTTTGTAGGAGACTGTTTCAGAACGTCATCGGCGGCAGCGCGAGGATCTCGCAAGGCTGGGCTGGAGGGCCCAACTGCCCGCGAGATTCGTTCCGCTGCAGTCGCTGTGATGCCGTTTTCATGAATACGTCTCCTGCAAAACGCTCTTGCTGTTTCAGGGAACAGGGAAATAGGGCCAGTGTCGTGGTTTGGGTGTTTGCAATCGCGCAAAACCTCAGCTGACATGTAAACCGCAAAGCCGCTCCGGCTAACTTCTGAATCCTGACTCCTGACTTCTGATCACTGACAGCCTTCTCGGTATGAGCTGTCTTGTACTACCAGGCGGAAACGGCGTTTCATGCCGAACGGTAAATCGTTGTCCGGGTCTGGGGTGATGGTAAGGTTTGTGCTGGGCGAGAACGGCGCGGATGAAGCCCTGGAAAACGTCAACGGCGTCGCTCGCGGCGTGTTGATATCGCCCTGGCCCGGGTCGGGTTCGTATATAGTGTAGGCTGAGGAGTCTTCGCCGCTGGCTTCCCAGTTACCAATATTGCTGCCCCACCAATGGGTTTGCGAGTTGTACAGGTGGTCCAGATTGGCCATGCTCACGACAGTACCCTCGACATTGGCATTGTCTCGGATATCGACAATACCGCCGAGGACGATGCCCACCATCGTAGATTCCGACCCGACATTTTTCTGGTCGAAGTCGCCGATATTGACATTAAAATTCGGCATCATAATCGTCGTGCCGTTCAGCTCAGCCCGGATAGCGGATGGGTTGAAAACCGTGTTGCCCACAAACATCGCCGAGTTGCGTTTGTATCGCATATCCTTCGGCGCGCTGGAAACGACAGGCCCGTCGAATGTGCAGTTTTCGAAGACGACATTGTTGGCCGCGTTCGTGTTGGTATACCCGCTGCCCGCGCCGCATGGGGCATCTTTACGCAAAATATTGTACTTGTTGTAATCCTGATACGGCGCCAAGTCCGTCGTCTCGTCGCTCTCGACGTATGTAACGCCGGTGAAGGTGCAGTTCTTGAAATGCGCGTTGCTGCCCATCGGGATATGCAGATTTTTGAACACGGGGCGTGACGCGTCCGAGCCGTCGTAGCCTTCATAATAGGCTCGCCAGGCGCTGACGCCCGAGGCCCAGTATTCGCAGATTATCTTGGCTGATGCGTCCGGAGCTGGGTTCGGCTCAGTAACCCATGCTTCGCCCATTCGCACATAGCCCGACGAGCTGCGGTATCGGCCTATCGGATTATCCGTCGCCGGGTCTCGCTCCACACGCACCCAGGTGCCCGAGCTGTCCCTGTATCCAAACTCCCACAAACCCGCGGGATTTTGGTCATAGCTTATCCAGATATGGTTCTGGGCCTGGTAGCCATAGAGGTAGTTCCCACTGGCGTCGCGGAAGTCGCTGGTGTCTCTCTCGAGCATCGGATGGTTCGATATGGGATATGGCAGGGTTCGTTTTTCGTTGTCGCCGACCGCGTCGCCGAAGGAGCCTGACGCTTCGGTTCGATTTTTGAAAGGTGTGGTATCGAAGTCTTCGCTGGTCAGCGTCA
>QNCB01000105.1 GCA_003644335.1 Planctomycetota bacterium
GCCAGGCCAAGCCTCGCCCGCTCGGTGCAGCCAAGACATTGTCCTGGGCGAAACAGGCTAGCTGTTCGCTGTTGGTCTCGCTCGGTCGATATGCCGACGCCCTGGCCCGTTGCAAAAAGTACATCGCGAATGAGCCTAACAACGCCGAGCTTTACAACATTCAAGCCTCTGCCCTGGCTGAGCTTGGCAAGGTCAGCGAAGCTCTGAAATCGCTCAGGCGTGCGTACAAGCTCAAGCCCAACAACCCCTCGTACTGCAACAACCTGGCCTACAGCCTGGCTGACGCTGGTGTCGACCTGCCCCTGGCGGAGAAACTGATACAGCAATGTCTTTCGAGTTTGGCCTGGTTCCCAACCCCGCCGTCCGCTTACATGGACACCAAAGGCTGGGTGCTCTACAAGCGGGGCAAGTTTTCCCAGGCAGGCGCGGTGTTCCTGAGTATCCTGCCGAGCGATCTCCCCGGGCAATCTGCAAGCCAGGCTGGGACAGTCGCCCTGGGGGAACATTCGGTGCTGTGGGACCACGCCGGCGACGTGTTCTACAGGCTGGGCTGGAAAACCCGAGCTAATCGATATTGGAACCAGGCCCTCGTCGCCGCCAAGGCGGAAAAACTGATAACCCGCGACGTTCGCAACGTGCTGAAAAATACACCAAAAAAAATAACAGCCCTCAAAGCAGGCCAGGCTGTCAAGGTAGCCCCGCTGGGCAAAAAGATGGAGTAGCTGTCTGGTTGACTGGTTGATTGGTTGACTGGTTCACCGGGAAAGAATTACACAGCCATCCCCTGGTACTACAGCGTGAAGTAGTATTGAAAATCTTGTTTTTCATCCGCAAATACGAAATACGAAAATCGAACTTGTTTCGGATTTTGATATCAGGATTTCGGAGTGTTAAACCCGACTATCTGCGTGCCAAAGTGTTATGGTTTAAAGTATTAAGGACTTCGCGCTGTAGTAATAACCAGTAGATGGAATAGATAGATAGCTTCGCATATTTCTTAACCGGGTAGCCATGGGCGCCCAACATGGAGCGACGGTATATGTGTCTGTAATCTTTTACTAATCAACTAATCAACTAATCGACTGATCAACTAGTTAACTGTCAGATGGAGTAACGAACATGGCTGGACATAGTAAGTGGGCAAATATCAAGCATCGTAAGGGGCGTCAGGACGCAGCTCGCGGGAAGCTCTGGTCGAAGATCGCCCGAGCGATTATCGTCGCTGCCAAGAATGGCGGGGGCGACCCGGAGACGAACCTCACCCTGCGTTACGCTATCGACGAGGCCCGCGACGCCAACATGCCCAAGGATACGATTAAAAACGCCATCAAAAAGGGTACCGGCGAGCTGGAAAGCGCGAACTACGAAGAGGTTACCTACGAAGGTTATGGCCCAGCTGGCGTGGCGTTTATGGTGCCCTGCCTGACGGACAACCGCAACCGCACCGCGCCGGAAATGCGAAAGATTTTCGAAAAATGCAACGGGCAACTGGGCGGCACGAACTGCGTGGCTTACATGTTCGAGCCTCGGGGCAAGATCGTCATCGAGGCTTGCAAGATGGACGAGGACTCGCTGATGGAGCTGGCTATTGAAGCTGGAGCTGACGACGTGGTTGCCGAGGGCGATTTCTATGAGATAACCTGTGCCCCCGCAGCCCTGGGAGAGGTCAAAGGAGCCCTGGCTGACAAGGAGGTCGAGACTGTCTCAGCTGAGGTCGCTCTGGTCGCAGCTAATACTATTTCGCCAGACCTGGACGCCGCCCGGAAAGTGCTCAAGCTGACCGAAGCACTGGAAGACCACGACGACGTGCAGAAAGTCTACTCGAACTTCGACATCCCCGACGAACTCCTAGCCGAGCTGGAACAAGATTAAAAACGTGGCGTAGCCGTCTCGTCCATGTTTTTCTTTTCGTCATTCCCATATCGCGGGAACAATACGCCTGTGGAGCGTTGGGCATTTGGTATTGGTCATTCCCAGCACTTATTTGCTTATTTGCCATGCTTCAAAATAGTTGTTGACTTAAACAAAGAGACTCACGATATCCTATACTCCCGCAAATAAGTGCTGGGGGTATTTGGGCCTTGGGTATTTTTTGTCATCCGTCATTTTCTGTTTTGTTCTTTTTTACCACATCAGCGAAATTCTATAATTTCTCGTCGAATCCTGGTTCAGCTCTTGCCGAAGGGAATATAGCGGGTAGAATATATCGTGTTGGTTGACTACTTTTTTCCGCGATATGATGGCATGGAAATTGCATGAGACTCGAAGCTGCACAACATCTTCGCCTAAGCCAGGAGATGAAACTCTCGCCCAGACTGATTCAGGCGATGGAGATTCTCCAGCTCCCGATGCTGGCTTTGCACGAGCGGATTGAGGCCGAGATGGAATCGAACCCGGTACTCGAGCTGCAGGAAACCCACGACGAAGTCTCCTCTGAGCCTGCGCCAGAGGACTATGGCGACCGGGGTGAGCAGGCTCTGGTGGTGGACACCGACGGCAGTGCGACGGACGACTTCCGCAGACTCGACGAGATGACCAGCGAGTTTGGTCCAGCCTTTGCCAACGACGACGCGCCCATGCCATCAGGCCGAGCCAACAGCTCCGAGCCTGACCGCAAGCTCGAAGCCATGGCCAACACTGCAGCGCCGGAAGAATCGCTGATCGAATATCTCCAGGGCCAATGGATGTTCGTCGAGGCCAGCGAGGCTGTCAAACGCGCTGGAGATTTGATTATTGAGTTCATCGACCCTGACGGCAGGCTGGGCGCGGGGCTGGATGACCTGGCCAATCGCGCTGCCTCGAACGACGATGACCAGGCCATCACGATAGACGATTTGCGACAGGCCTTGCCGTTGGTGCAATCGCTCGAGCCTGCGGGCATAGCTGGGCGTGACCTGCGGGAGTGCTTGCTATTGCAGTTGGACAGCCAGGCCAAGGCCGGCCTGGACGTCGCGGTTGAGCGACAACTCGTGTCGGATTTTCTCCGCGAAATCGAGATGAACCGCCTGCCTGCCATTGCTCGGCGGACGGGGCTGACGGTCGAGCAAATCAAGGCTGGCATCGAGCGAATCGCCAGGCTGAACCCCAGGCCTGGCTTGCTGATAGGCCAACGCGACGCGCCTATTATCACGCCCGACGTCATCGTTACTCTCGACGAGGCCGGCCAGGCTGTCGTAACCATGGCTGAGGCGAACATGCCAAACCTCGGCATCAACGACTACTACGCCCAGGCCTCCCGCGATCGAAATACTGAAAAGTCCGCCAAGCAATTTTTGCGAAAAAACATTCGCTCTGCCGAATGGCTTATCAGTGCCATCGCCCAGCGACGGCACACGATTTTCCGGGTGTCGCAGGAGATTTTCAAGATTCAGCGCGACTTCCTGACGCTAGGCCCCGAAGCGCTCAAGCCCCTGCCCATGGCTGACATTGCTGAGAAGGTCGGTGTGCACGTTGCCACCGTCAGCCGGGCTGTGGCGGAGAAGTACGCCCTTACGCCACAGGGTATTGTGCCGCTGCGGATGTTCTTTTCTGGCGGGACGAAAACCGCCGCTGGCGACGACGTCAGCTGGGACGCCGTGAAGGTAAAGCTGCGGGAAATCGTTGACAACGAGGACAAGACCAAGCCTCTGAATGACGACCAACTCGCCGAAGCTATCAAAGCGGCGGGCATCGACATCGCCCGAAGAACGGTCGCGAAATACCGAGGCCTGCTAGACATCCCTCCCGCCCGAAAACGGCGAGAATACTAAGCAAGCCCACGCCTCGCCTGACGCCGCTGGCGTTCATTTTCCGATTTTTTAGATTCTTCTCCACATGTTACCACGCATGTCTGTATAATTTGGAGGCGTTGACAAATTTTTCGGGAAACGGGGTTGTTCATGAATCTCAAAATCGCTCACATCGATAGGCAAGACAATGTATGTCGGCTCCATTATTTATCGAACCACCTCGAGGGTGTCGCCTTTTTAGCCGAACAGTTCGCTGCTTGCTTCGATGCCGCCCAATGGGCAAACTTGGCTGGACTCCTTCACGATATTGGAAAGTATTCAGGGAATTTCAGCGGTACATACGTCTCGAAAACGGTCGGCGTGGTTCTGTCTATCATGCCCCTGCCGGAGCATTGGAGGCGATGTCGCAAAAACTTCTGTGTATTCAATGGTCAATAACAGAGGTAAAAGCTATAAAAAAAGTGCGAAAGTTCACTTTTACTGACAACTGATTACTGATAACTTTTCCTCAACGATCCTTGGCGGGTCGGTCGTAGATTCGCACCAGTTTTGTCAGGCGAGGCTGGTTTGGGTCAATCTCCAAACTGCGTTTCCAGGCCTGCACAGCTTCGATCGCGCGGGGGCGGTCGCCCTTGGCTCGGTAAATCTCCAGCGAGATATCGCCCAGCATCGCCCAGGCTTCGGCGTCGTGGGGAGCCAGGGCCAAGGACTTTCGCAGCGCGAACATAGCCCGGCCCCCGCTGCCTGCGGACTTGGCTGCGGCGGCGAGGTTCAGCCAGGCTGAGGCGTTCCTGGGCTGAAGTTTCGTAGCCGCGACAAAGGCCTGCATCGCGCCACGCGGGTCGTTGAGGTCCATCAGCACTTCGCCCAGCCCCAGATGAGCAGCTGCGTAGCTTGGCTGACGAGAGATAATCTCCCGCCATTGTCGCCCAGCTGCGGTGAGCTTTGCCTGGGTCTGATACATCATCGCCAGGTTTGCCCGAGCCTGGATAAACCCGGGGCGAAGCTCCAGCAAGTCATGGTAAACCTTCTGGGCTTCGAGAAACTTCGCCTCGCGAGCCAGGGCCAGGGCGAGATTGAACCTGGCTGTGGCGTTGTCAGGCTGAATTTTCAACAGCTTGCGGTAGACCGGTATCGCCTCGTGAAACTGCTCCGCTGCGAGCATCGCCATGGCCAGGCCTTGCAGGGCGTCGGGATTCTTCGGCGAGGATTTCACCGCCAGGGCGAACATCCTAATCGCCTTAGCTGTGTCGCCACGGGCCAAGGCCTGGTCCCCAGCAAGCATCTGCTCCCTGGCAAGGGGGGCAGCAGGTACCGAGGTTGGCCGGAGGGTTGGTTGGGACGCGGGTTTTGAAGTTGGTTTTGGGGTTGGTTTGGAAGTTGGTTCACAGACTACTTGTGTGGGGGTTTGTTTGGTAGGCTGGGTCGTAGATTTGGATGTTGGTTGAGAGGCTGGTTTGGAAGTTGGCCTGGCTGCGGGGACGGACGGGCGAAGAAGCGTCGCGCGGAGTCCCGCCAAAATCGCCAAGGCCAGGACAGCCCCGGCCAGACTTGCCGCTATGGGTTTGAAGTATCGCATCGGTGAAAATATCAGCCAACTCTCCCAAAAAAGCAAACACTAACACGAATTTTTTACAGCAAAAAAATTTACCGCGAAAGAACGCAGAGAACGCAAAGAAAAGTAATCAATAAAAACAAAAACAGCGGAACACGAATGGCACCCGGCATTGGGTCTTTGGTATTGGTCATTCCCAGCACTTATTTGCCATGCTTCAAAATAGTTGTTGACTTAAACAAAGAGACTCACGATATCCTATACTCCTGCAAATAAGTGCTGGGGGTA
>QNCB01000106.1 GCA_003644335.1 Planctomycetota bacterium
ACGCTCAACCAGCGAGTAATCGAGCCTTACTGCCAATCCGTCCAGGAAGGCGTCTGGTGGTACAGCTCGGTGAACCACTGGGGAGCTGTGATAAACTCCGCGTGTGGCCTGGTCGCCCTGGCGATGGACGACCAAAACGACCGGGCTTCCCAAGCCTACGACCTTGCCCGAACTGGGCTTGGACATTTCTTCGACGACCTTGGTCGCGAGGGAGGCTGGGACGAGGGCCTGGGATATTGGGGCTACGCGCTGCGATATGTGCTGCTCTTCGGCCTGGCTTGCGATGGCTTGCTGGACGATCAGAAACTGCTGCACCATCGCGGCATGGTGGAGACGGGCCTGTTCCCAATCTACTTCAGTCCCAACGGCAGGCCCGCCAGCTTTGGCGACTCCGCAAAAATGCCGTTGCACGGGGCGCTGTACCTGCTGGCCCGCTACTTCGACCGCGACGAAATAACATGGTGGCTGGACACTTACTCCTTCCAACACGACGTAACCACCACCGAGTGGTCCCAGGCAGGCCTGGCCCTGCTGCTGCATCCGGACTCGCCACAAAAAACCGCCAAGGCTCCCGAGCTTGAGCCTGTGAAGGTTTTTCATCAGATAGGCTGGGCGGCGATGGCGGACAATTGGCCGGCCCCGGAGTTTTACGTAGCTGCCAAAACCGGCGACCTGGCCACGAGTCATGCCCAGCACGATATGAACAGCTTGCAGATGCAGGTCGATGGCGAGATGATGCTCGTCGACCTGGGCCATCCGCCGGACGAGGGGAGCGACTATTTCTCGTTGGCCCGGGGTGGTTTTTACGAAATCCAGGCCCGGTCGCACAACACGATCGTCGTAGCGGAGGAAGACCATAGGCCTGACGCGCAGGGACTCATTCGCGACTCGCGGGCGGGCGACGAATATCGCTGGGTGGTCTGCGACGCCGAGAATGCCTGTGGCGATGGCGTGCGATTTTTGCGACACGTCGTAATGCTCCTGGCTCCGGGTTTCTCGACAGGCCAGTCGCTTATCGTGCTGGATGAGCTGAACCTGCCGAGGCTGGATCAGGTTGATATGTTCTGGCATACGGGCGGGAAAATCGATTTCGACGAAAAAACCCTGACGGGCCAAATCACGGGCCAGGTAGCCAGGCTGAACTTCGCACTGGCAGCCAGCGCCCCCGCCATGGCCAACTGCTCCTCGCGAGCGTTGGACTATGGCCGAGCTGACAGGTACGTCCAACTCTCAGCCAACCTTGCGGGACAACAGTATTTCGCGAGCGTCTTTTCACGCAAGCCTATCAAAGCTGGGCTGCAAATCTGCACCACCGACGCCGGCGGAGTGGAAATAATCTGCGACAAAACCGTCGTGGCATTCGAGCCTGGCAAAAGACATCTGAACCTCGCAAGCGTAAAACAAACATCCAAGCCGTAGCATGGGCGTTCCGCCCATGCTACGGAAAACCACAGCCGAGGGCGGCTGTGCTGCATGCCCGAATAGTTTTGCAATTAGCTCACTGGTCCCGTTTTTTTAACTGCTAAGTCAGAAGTGAGCGACCGGATTTTCTGGCAGGAGGTTTTTCGGGGGGGCAGCTCTCTGTTCCCCGTCGGCGGGGACTTGCCAAGGCCAGGCCCATGTCGAGACAACGCCAGCAAATGGCCAACACGCTCTGATAACGGATAACCGCTTTTCGGCAGCTCAAATAAAATTGTAAAATTCGAGAAATTGTATTGACAATTATGTTTGAATGTAACACAATACGACATTATGCCAAGAAGTTCAGTACAAGGTAAAAAGCGGCGAGCGGAGCTGACCGGGATACTTTCCTCGCAGCGGAACGTGTCGACCGCCCAGCTGGCAGGCCGATTCGGGGTCAGCGAGATGACCATCCGTCGAGACCTGAAGGAGTTGCAAAACTCCGGGGTCGCTCTGCCCTGCTATGGCGGAGCGATGGCTGCCAAGCGGATAAGTTTCGAGTTTGCCTTCGACGAGCGTCACCAGGCTAATATCGCTCAAAAGCGGCGGATAGGCCTGGCTGGGGCGGGGAAAATCAGCGACGGCCAGATTGTCTTTTTGGACACTGGCACGACGACGCTGGAAATTGCCCGGGCCTTGTCGCGAATGAATATTCGTTGCACCGTCATCACCGGCAGCCTGGTTATCACCAGCGAATTGTGGGGGAAGGAAAACATCCAGCTCCAACTCCTCGGCGGCCAGGTTCGGCAGAAAAACCCCGACCTCATAGGCCCATACAGCGAAACCATGCTGGACAGATTCGCTGCGGACGTGGCCTTTCTGGGCAGCGATGGAATAGACCCTGTCCGCGGGAGTTTTGCCGGGGATTTGGACACAGCCCGCATCGCCGAAAAGATGGCTTTCAATGCAAGCAAGGTAATAGTGGTAGCGGACAGCTCAAAATTGCCAAGAACAGGTCTGGCTAGATACTTGCAAATAAAAAACATGGATGAGCTTATTACGGATAAAAAAGCGAACCCCGCAGCAGTGCGAAAACTTAGAGGCCAAATGGTAAAAATAACCCTTGTATAAAAAGGAAAATTCTATGTCAGGAAAAAATATCCGAATCAAAAAATTCTTCAGAAACAAAAAGAACCTGGTAATATCTGCGCTTGACCATGTCGTCGAATATGGCGTTCAGCCTGGCATCGAAGATGCAAGAGAAGCAATCAAAAATTGCATGACCACAGATGCCCTGCTGCTGCCCAGGTTTATGCTGAAGAGGAACTGGGATCTGTTCGCAAAACCCAATGCTCCCGCGCCGGTGGTTCGTATAAACTGGTCTTCCTCGTTTTACTATCCGCTTGATTACAGGGAAGGCTTTACTACTATCTGCACAAATGTGGAAGAGGCAGTAGAGGCTGGGGCTGAAGCTATAATCTGCTCTTTGTTCCTGGAAGAAAAAGACAATCGAGCGATGGAAGTTAATAATGTCGAAATATTTTCAGAAATCGTTCGCCAAAAAGAAAAGCTCGGCATCCCGCTTATCGGAGAATGCTATGTTGTGGAACACACGGAAAAAACCGCTCAGCAGGTGCACGATAAGGTGAAGAGAATTTCGCGAATTATGGCTGAGCTTGGAGCTGACTTTATCAAGACTTTTTACACAGGTAAAAAGTTTCACGAAGTTATAGAAAACACTCCAGTCCCCGTGTTTACTATCGGAGCTGATAAGTTGAACACAGACCTGGCTGTGCTTCAAAAAGCCTACGACTCGGTTCAGCAGGGGGCTAGCGGTATTATCTTCGGAAGAAATATTTTCATGGCCAAAGATCCCAAAATTATCACAAAGGCCCTGAACGATGTTATTAACAAAGGCCTGTCGCCCAAAGAGGCGGCAAACAAGTACGGATTAAAGTAACTGCAAGAAAATATGACGCTGGAAATAATTCGGCGATAAGCTGTAACACCTATAATTAAGGGCTAAAACATGTCATCGCAAAGTGTACGACGCAGGTTTGAACTTGCGCTGTCAGGCGAAATTGTCGAACATCCTGTTTATGCAGTTTATGACTGGTTTGCAAAAAACCGACTTACTACTGCCGATTGGGAATCTCTCTTTGATGCTGGGCTTGGTCAGATCAACCATGCCAACCTCGTCAGGCACGAACATCCCAGCTTCGAGCTTGTGGAAACTACCTCTCAGCAGGAGGGACAAACGCGTCGCGACATTCGGCTGATTACGGACAAGGGGGAATTGCACGAGTGGTATCTGGGCGAGTGGAAGCAGGAGCATTTTATCAAAACTCCCGAGGATTACAGTATCATGGCCCATGCTCTGGAGGGCGTGCGTATAACTTCCGACGATAGGCCTTTCGTTGAATCCGAAGCTGCTCTTGGCGACCGTGGAATTACGGTTGGTCAACTTCATGGCCTGGGCCTGGGCAGAACGCCATTGATGGTTTTGCAGATCGACTGGGTTGGCTTGGAGCGGTTCTCTATGGACCTGGCTTACGATCTCCCCGAGCTTTTGCATCTTGTGGAGGTGCTGAACGAGATCAAGCTGGAGGAGATTCGCCAGGCTGTAAAGACGCCTGCAGCCCAGATTAAACTTTGGGAAAATCTTTCCATCGAAACGCTAGGCCCCGTTTACTACAAGCGGCATATGGCACCTTTATACAAGCAGATTCTCGAAATAATGAACGCCGCGGGCAAGCGTTTGTTGGTTCATTACGATGGCCAACTTAAAGTGGTAGCGGAAGATATTGCAGCTCTTGACATCGACGGTATAGACTCGCTGACCGAGCCGCCGGAGGGAAACATGACGATACGGGAGGCCCGGCAAGCCTGGCCTGACAAGTTCCTCTGGGTGCATCCGAATCTACAATGGTACCGCGCGCCCAAAGCGGAACTGGCTGAGAAAATTACCGGAATAGTTCAGCAAGCTGGGCCCAAACGGTTCTGCCTGCAAATAAGCGAAGACGTGCCTCCTAACTGGCAGGAGACCGTGCCATTTGTACTGGAAACGCTCGCTTCGCTCAAAACTTAGTTAACCGGTTATTGAAAACAATCGCTGTGTGAGAACGAGAAGCAGGGCTAGCTCTTTCATACAGCTATCGAATTCAGCGTTTGGATTCGGAAAAAATTTTTGAAACAGGCCCAATTTTACATGGAGTATTATCATGGGTATCAAAATGGGAATGTGTGGAACCGGAGCCTTTGCGGATTGTTTTATTCCGCTGTTTAAGGCGCATCCGGATGTGGACAGCGTCGTATTGTGCGATCTGGACGCAGAAAAACTCAAAGAAAAGTGCAAGAAGTTCGAGATTACTGAAAGCTATCCGTCGCTGGACGCACTGTGCGAAAGCGATGTCGATGCCATCGCTGTCATCACCCAGCATCATCTGCATGGGCCTCATGCGGTACAGGCCTTGAAAGCGGGCAAGCATGTCTATTCGGCAGTACCGTCTGCGGTCTCGATGGAAGAGATTACCGAGCTGGTCAAAACCGTCGAAGAAACCGGCCAGATCTATATGATCGGCGAGACGAGTTATTACTATCCCTGCACCCTTTTCTGCCGCGACAAGTTCCAGAAAGGTGAGTTCGGCCAGATCGTCTATTCCGAAGGCGAATACATTCATGACTATCTTCATGGCTGTATAGATATAGCCAAATGGCGCCTCGGAGATGAGTGGCAGCAGAAGTTTGGCATTCCGCCGATGTTCTACCCGACACACTCGACCAGCATGGTCGTCTCGGTGACCGGCGCCCACGCTACGCATGTCTGCGGGATGGGCATCGAAGATAATCGTGAATATAAGCTGCCGCCCAAGGATGAAGCTGAAAAAGAATACAGAGAATACAATTTCTATGCCCGCGAAGACAACTATTGGAAGAACCCCTTCAGCAATGAAACCATTCTGTGCAAGATGTCTGACGGCAGCGTGATGCGTATCAATGAGTTCCGCCGCGCCGGCCATACCGGCACTTGCGGGATGAGCATGATTGGCACCGATGGAAGCTATGAACAGCAGACCGGTCCCACCGGCGAGGGCTACAGCACCAAAGCCGCTATCTGGCTCAACAAAAATCTTGATGACCGTTTGGATGTCAGCCCGCT
>QNCB01000107.1 GCA_003644335.1 Planctomycetota bacterium
AAATTCTCGCTACCATCAGTGACATGTTTGCCTTTTGATTGTCGAACGTGGTTGCAAAAACCGCAACCACGGCACCTGGCTTGACGGTAATCGTTGGCCTTGACTTTCGGGTTGCCGGTGGTGTATCGTGGGTGTGGCCTGGCTGGGTTCGTCGGCTACTAACTTTTTTACAGGGAGATATGACATGGGTGTTGAACTGCAAGAGTTGGCGGGCGGCAAGGTGATTCAGGTTGACCTGACGGGCAAATTGGTCAAGGCGGACTACGACCGGTTTCTGCCGGAGTTCGAACGGAGGATCGCCGAGCACAGCAAGATACGGGTGCTCTGCACGATGCACGATTTCCAGGGCTGGTCAGCTGGGGCTGCGTGGGAAGATTTGAAGTTCGACGTCAAACATTTCCGCGACATCGACAGGCTTGCGATAGTAGGCCATAGCAGCCTGGGCAAGTTGATGACCCTGTTCAGCAAGCCCTTCACTGCGGCGGATATGAAATACTTCGACACCGCCGAGGCCGACCAGGCCCGGGCGTGGATAACCGAGGGCCTGACGGACTGACCGAGATGACGAGCGAAAACGACAAGGCTGTGCGGGACCTGAAGCAGGTGCTGGAAATTAGTCGGGCCATGGTGGCTACGAACGAACTCGGCGACCTGCTGACGCTGATTATCAACCACGCGCTGACGCTGCTGGGGGTCGAGCGGGCAACGCTGTTCCTCTACGACGAAGCTACCGACGAGCTGGTCGCCCGAATAGCTACCGGGGTCGACGAGCTTCGAGTACCAGCGGACAAGGGCATCTGTGGCCAGACTGTGCAAACCGGCAAGACCATCGTCGTCCCCGACGCCTATGCAGACGAGCGATTCAACCCGCAGGTGGACAAAGACCTGGGCTTCCGCACACGCAACCTTATGACCATCCCACTGAAGGGCTGCCAGGATAATCTCGTGGGCGTGTTGCAGGTGCTCAACAAACGCTCGGGCGATTTTTCAGACTGGGACATCGACCTGGCTGAGGCCTTGGGTGCCCAGGCTGGCGTTGCACTGCAGCGGGCCAGGCTGCTGGAGCATTTTTTGGAGAAGCAGAAGATGGAGCGGGCTATGCAGATCGCGCGGGATATTCAGCGCGGGCTGCTGCCGGACAAGCCGCCGAGCATCGCGGGGTTCGAGGTCGCGGGGCTTTCCGACCCAGCTGACGAAACCGGTGGCGACACGTTCGACTTCATCCCCCTGGCCAGTGGCCAATGGGCGTTCGTCATCGCCGACGCGACAGGCCATGGCATAGGCCCAGCCCTGGTGATAGCTGAGACCCGCGCGATGTTGCGGGCGTGCGCACACTTCAGCAAAGCTGGAGCTGGGGACGTTACGCACATTCTCGACACTGCCAACTATTTGCTGTCTCAGGATCTGGGCGGGGGCAGCTTCGTAACGTGTTTCCTGGGCATACTGGATCCGGAAACTCACGAGATGACCTACGCCTCCGCGGGGCATGGGCCTATGATTTTTTATCGTCGCAGCGAGGATAAGTTTTTCGAAGTCCCCGCCACCTTCGTACCGCTTGGCATATTGGAAGACGCCAGCTACGAGGAGACGAAAACATTCCACTTCGCCCCCGGCGACATCGCGGTGGTAACGACCGACGGCTTTTTCGAAGCCTTCGACCCAGCCAGCGAAATGTTCGGCGTACCTCGGATGCTGGATCACATCCGCAGCGACCGCGACCTGCCCTGCCAGGAAATAATCGACAAACTCCACCGAGCGGTCAACGCATTCTCAGCCGGCCTGGAACAGGCAGACGACCTGACCGCCGTGGTAATTAAACGCCAAGCGTAGCGTGGGCGTCTCGCCCATGTTTCTTCTTTTTCTGCGTTATTCTAAATTCGTTATTGCTTCGGCATTCGGGTTTCGTTACTCGTCATTTTCCGTCCAACCATGGCTACCCCGCAGATCCGCAGTATAGCCATGCCACCCGACTTTTTCTTTTACTGATAAGCCAATTGCCAAACTGTAGCCTAGCCGCCCTCGGCTGGGAAGGTCGTGTAAAAACACTGGAAATATAGCAAGTTCGACACAGCCGAGGGCGACTGTGCTACATTCCCGAATAGTTTTGCAATTAGCTCTGATTACTTAAAAAATTCGTGTCATTCGAACCGCTGTTTTTTATTGTTTTGTCCTTGACTATATTAAATCTAAATATAGAATTGCTGCCAAAGTTAATGCCACGCGATACTCTTACCGGGTGTTTCGGCAATGGAAGGGTTTGGCTTGGCATGCTGACGAGGAGCAAAAACATGGCTAATATGCAGACAGAGACGACCCTGGCGGATATCAAGCCCGGCAACAAGGCTACAATCATAAGGATAACAGGCAGCGGCGGCATTAGGCGTCGGCTGTTGGATATGGGAGCCACAGCTGGGACAGTGGTGGATGTCAAACGAATAGCGCCGCTGGGCGACCCGATAGATGTGAAGATCAAAGGTTATCATCTGAGCTTGCGAAAAGAAGAAGCCAGGCGAATCCTGGTCAACGCTATCTGACAAGAACGCAGAGAAAAAAATGGTTGATTGGTTGACTGGTTGACTGGTTGACTGGGAAAAGATTACAAAGAAAAAACACAGCCATCCCATAGCACGATGGCTTGACAGCTCCGGAGGAGCGATATCTTTGTAGTAACGCGATTGTATAATATGTTTAGCTCCGTAGGAGCTAAAAAAAATGCGGATTGACATTCTGACGACCCAGCCGCAACCATGTATGTTTATTGGTTAAAATGTGACCAACGACCGTATTTCTGCCGTCTATGGGATAGCTGTGAAGAAAAAACATAAAAAACTTCATGCTCTTCATGTGCTTCATGGTGAAATGTGCTTTATGGTGAATTTTTGTGTAGCTGTGAACGCTTACGGCGATTTTAGTTTTTGAAAGGAATTTTCAGCATGCCAGAATTTGAGCGACAAAACGAATCCACAAGCCCGGCTGATATGGCGGGGAAGCAGTTTGTCATTGCCCTGGCTGGAAACCCCAACTCGGGCAAGACTACGATTTTTAATTCCCTCACTGGCGGCAGGCAGCATGTGGGCAATTATCCGGGCGTAACGGTGGAGAAAGTGGAAGGCTCGTGCAAGCATGGCAAGGAGCGGCTGGCCATTATCGACCTGCCGGGCACCTATAGCTTGACGCCCTATTCCGTCGAGGAATTGGTCGCTCGCAATGTCCTCATCCACGACAAGCCCGACGCCGTCATCGATATCCTCGACGCGGGAAATATCGAGCGGAACCTTTACCTGGCTGTGCAGATTATGGAGCTGGGCTCGCCATTGGTTTTGGCGCTGAATATGTCCGATGTCGCGAGGCAGCGCGGGTTTGAGTTTGACCTGGAGCTCCTGAGCAAGCTGCTTGGCGTGCCTATCGTGCCGACGGTTGGACACAAGGGAACGGGCCTGGCCAGGCTGCTCGACGCAGCTCTGACGACGGCTCGACAAGAGGAGCCTCCCACGCCTCACCATGTGGATTACGGCAGGGAGATCGAAGCTGAGATTCTCAAACTGCAGCAGCGAATCGAGGCTCTCGGCGTGGGGCCAGACGGCGTGCCGACGCGATGGATTGCAATCAAGCTGCTCGAGGGCGACGCCGATTTGCGGGAGCATATCAACAATGACGAGCTTATCGACACCGCTAACAAGGCTGCGACGCGACTGCAGTCGTTGCTGGGCGACAGTCCCGAAGCCATCATCGCCGACCGCAGATATGGCTTTATTTCCGGAGCCTGTCAAGAGGCGGTTCGCAGCACGACGGAATCGCGACACACCATGTCGGACAATATCGACGCGATCGTAACCAACCGCACGCTGGGCTTGCCGATTTTCCTCGGGCTGATGTACGCGGTGTTCCAGTTGACTTTCACGCTTGGCGACACGCCGATGGGGTGGATCGAAACCGGCTTTGAATGGCTTGGCGGCGCGGTCGGCGGGCTCTGGCCTGCTGGCTCCCAGAGCTTGCTGCGAAGCCTGCTTGTCGACGGCGTTATCGGAGGCCTGGGCGGCGTGCTTGTGTTCCTGCCGAACATTCTGCTGCTGTTCCTAGCCATCGCGATACTGGAAGATAGCGGATACATGGCCCGGGCTGCGTTCCTGATGGACCGACTGATGCATAAAATAGGCTTGCACGGCAAAAGTTTCGTGCCGATGCTGATTGGCTTTGGCTGTTCCGTGCCTGCTATCATGGCTACTCGCACGCTGGAAAATCGCCGCGACCGTCTGACGACCATGCTCGTGGTACCGCTGATGAGCTGCGGGGCACGCCTGCCTATATACGCTCTGATAATCCCCGCGTTTTTCCCCGACACATGGCACGCGCCGATGCTCTGGCTAATTTATATCATCGGCATCGTCCTGGCGGTGGTCTGCGCCAAGCTGCTCAAGTCGACGGTCCTGCGAGGCGAAACGCCGCCATTCGTTATGGAACTGCCGCCATACCGCATGCCTACCGCACGGAGCGTCGGGCTGCACATGTGGAACCGTGGTGGGGCGTATCTGAAGAAGGCCGGCACGATTATCCTGGGCATTTCCGTATTGCTCTGGGCGTTGCAACAGTGGCCTGGCCTGCCCGCGGAACAGGCTCAGACATTCGAGCAACAACGCTCCGCTATCGAGGCCCGGGCTGATTTGTCCGACGACGTCGCGCGGGAACAGCTAGCCAAGATAGACCACAGCCAGGCTGAAGCTACGCTGGGGGCCTCGATGATGGGGCGAATCGGTCGTGGGCTGGAGCCTGCACTTAGGCCCTGCGGGTTCGACTGGAAGATATCCACCGCTATGATCGGCGCGCTGGCAGCGAAGGAAGTTTTCGTCGCGCAGATGGGTATTGTCTACTCGCTTGGCGAGGATGAGGACGAGGAATCTCTGCCCCTGCGAGCCAAGCTCCAGGCTGCATACACGCCGTTGCAGGGCTTTTGCATTATGCTGTTCTGCCTGGTGAGCGCCCCGTGCATGGCTACCATTGCGGTAACCAAACGCGAAAGCAATTCCTGGGCCTGGGCACTGTTCCAACTGGCAGGCCTGACCACACTAGCCTGGGTGGTAACAGCAGGCGTGTACCAGGTCGGCAGATTGTTTATTGGATAAGCGAGAACAAAAAATTCGTCATTTGTCTGTTTTATTGACATATCGCCTGGCTCGGCGCACAATGGGTACCTTCACACAGGCCCAGGCTTCTTGTCAGGAACGGATACGAGATGGAACCTACAACTTCACGAATTTCCGACGATTCTCGCATGTCCGGCCTTTCCGCCATCCCCAGTGTTTCTGGTGAGCAAATCCACGAACTCATCGAATCGCGCGGGTTTGGGGAGCTTAAGTCCGTTCTGTGCGGCATGGATGTTCACGACCTGGCTGAGCTGTTGGGCGAGCTGGACGACGAGAAGGAACTGGCCCTGGCGTTTCGAATGCTGCCGACCGAAACGGCTGCGGAGATAATGGGCGAGCTGGAACTCGAGCAGCAGGAGGAATTGCTGGGGAAATTGTCGCGTCAGGAAGTTGCGGATATCCTCAACG
>QNCB01000108.1 GCA_003644335.1 Planctomycetota bacterium
CCTGCCAACCTTTGCTCCCCCCCCCAGCCACGCCGTCGCCTCCCCTTCCCGATTTGACTGACCGGTCAGTCAAAGTTATTATAGTATCGGAACCAAGCCTTGGCAAGCACAAAATTTGAGAAAAATTGGCTCAAATCTGAGTAAATTACGAAAACCACGAGATTCCCCAATGCAAAATCATGGCGGCGGCCACAAGTATCTGACAACACAACCTCTTTCGCGACAACGAGTTGCAATGCCAAATGTGTTTTTTATTAGATTTCCTCTTGACAATACCCCTTATAGGCCAAGTCGTGTTATAATCTGCACACCTGAATGCTCGTGACGATGGAACTTTTCGATACCGACGGGACGAGCTCGCTTGGCTTGGCGAACCTTACAGGCCTGGGCCAGGCCGAGCTGTTAACGGGCATTGGCCTGGACGCCGGCACATACTTCATAAAAATCACCGGCACAGCCAACGATATCCAAATGTACGGGCTGGATCTAGCCCTGGCCCCCGAGCCTGCGACGATGTGCCTGCTGGCCCTGGGCGGCCTGGCGCTGCTGCGCAGGCATCGCAGGCGTTAGGTTTTATGCAGTCTTCGAGGCTGTTGCATAATTCTAGCCAGTTAACATAAGTCCTTATTCTGCGTCGATTGGTTCCACATAAATAAAGGACTTATGAAAATCCTGGGTAATTGTGCAACAGGCTCATATAGTGAATTTTATGGTTGTTTGCAACCGCGTTTTTTGCACCGCGTTTTTGCAACCACGATATCGTCACGTGGTTGCAAACACCGCAACCACGGCACCCAGGCTGCGCTACATTCTTACGAGGCGACGGGTTCGAGGTCTTCTACCAGGGCCTCGGCTTCGGCGAATTTTACGCTTACGCGGTTGGAGACGCCGGGGGTTTGCATCGTTACGCCGTAGAGGACGTCGGCGATGGCCATGGTTCGCTTGCTGTGGGATATCATGATGAATTGCGTCTGCCTTAGCTGGACGAATTCCTGCACGATGGCGTTGTAGCGTTCGTTGTTGGCTTCGTCCAGTGCGGCGTCGACCTCGTCCAGCAGGCAGAATGGCGAGGGCTTGGCTTGGAAGAATCCGAAAATCATCGCCAGTGCAGCCATGGTTTTCTCGCCGCCGGAGAGCAAGCTGAGCGAACGAAGCTCCTTGCCGGGCGGGCGGGCGACTATCTCAATGCCGCTTTCCAGCACGTCGTCCGGGTCGGTCAGCAGCACGTCAGCCTTGCCGCCGCCAAAGAGCTTGCGGAAGAGTACCTGGAAGTTTTCGCGCACCGCGTCGAAAGTTTCGACGAACCGGTCGCGACATTCCCTGTTGAGCTTGCGGATGAGTTCCTCAAGCTGTTTCCGCGAGTCGACGATATCCTGCATCTGGGCGCCGAGATATTCGTGTCGCTGTTCGAGCTGTTCCTGCTCGTCGATAGCGTCGAGGTTTACATTGCCCAGGCGTTCTATCTTGCCGCGAAGCTCGTGCATCTCGGTTTCCAGCGCTTCCCAGTCGCGGTCTTCGTCGTGTTGATAATTTTTGTGAAGCTCAGTCAGGTCCATCTGCATCTCGTCGTTGGCCCGGTTTATCAGGTCGCCGATATGGGCGTCGAGTTGACTTAGTTCTACCCGCTGGTCGCCGAGTTCGTCGTTTACCTGCTGGGCCTGGTCTCGCTTGGCTGCCATCTGCGATGTTATAGCTTCGAGCTGCTCGCCCAGGCCTGCGCGACTTTCCTCGACGTCGCTGAACTCCTGCTCCAGAGCCTGCTTGTCGGCATAAAGCTGTTCGACCTGCGTGCGAGATTTTTCGATCTCCCGCTGGGCAGAAGCCCGTCGTTGGCGGTCCAGTTCGATATCAGCCTTGGCCTTGGCTGCCGTGGCGTCCATCTCCTCGCGCTGTCGCGCCAGGGCTGAGATAGACTCGCGCAAGGCCAATTCCTTCTGCTGTATTTCCGCCACAGCCACCTTCAGCTCCGTCCGTCGCTCGGCCAATTGCTCCTGCTGTGCCCGGGCAGTTTCCAGTTGCTCCTCCAGCCTGGCCAGGGCTTCGTCTCGCTGGGCCTTTATCCGCTGAAGCTCCTCCGCTTTGTCTTTCAGCTCGTGCTCAGCCTGAACCGCAGCGTCTATATCAGCCTCGACGCCGAGGATATTTTGACTTAGCAAAGGCTCTTCCTGCCGGCGTTGCTCTATCTTCGAGTTCAGAGCTGTGAGTTTTTTGTCGCACTCAGCCCGTTCGTAGTTGGCTTCGTATATCGCCTTGCGGAGCGTCTGGAGTTGATGTTCCAGATCCTCGCGCCTGGCCCGAGTTTCGTCGTTGCGAAGTTGCAGAGCGTCTATGCTGACGTCAAGCTCCGCTATCTGCGACTCGATCTCCGCCAGCTCGCTGCCTCGGGCAATAACGCCCGGAGCCTGGTTGGCGGCGCCCAGCCTAACCCTGCCATTGGCCTGGAGAACCTCCCCCGCCAGGGTTACGAACCGATACCCCGCCGGCGTAACTTCCGCCGCCAAGGCTGCCGAGGCCAGGTCGGCAACTACCAGCGTATGCCCCAGCAACTGCCACATCAAAGGCTCCAGCCAAGGCTCGAACCGCACCCAGTCCAGCACCCGCCCGATAGCCTGGGGAGCTGTTACCGAAACATCGTCGCCGGGCTGTTCGCCCAGGCGGTCGAGACAAACTATCTCGACACTGCCGCCGGCACCGAGCACGTCTTCCAGCTCGTCCGCTGCGGCGCGAACCTCGCTGAAGTTCGCTGCGATCAGCCTTTGGTCAGCCCCAGCCAGGGCAGCTTCGACCAGCGGCGCGTGGGCAATATCCGTCTCTATATAGTCCCCCAGCATACCGTGTATCATGCTCAGCTTGCCCGCCCGACAGGCTTCCAACACACGCTTTGGACCCTCCGCTATGCCCTCGAGCCGTTGATGCATCTCGCGCAACGAATGTGCCCTGCCAGCCAGGGTAGACCGGGCCTCTCGTTTGGTGGAAAGGTTACGGGTCAGCTCGTCCTCTGTGCTTGCCAACCCAGCTACGCCCGTCTGCGCCTGCTCCAACTTCACCTGAGCTTCGTCTATAAGTTCCTGCGAATTTTTTCGCCTGGCTGTAATCTGACCATGCTCTATCAGCAGGGCTTTGAGATCTTCGGCCACCTCCGCAGCCCGGCCCATTAGGCGAACCTTGTCGCCCTCGAGACCCTGACGACGCATGCCGATTTTATGCACGTCGTTGTGCAGCTGCGAAGCCCGGCGGAGAATGTCCGCCACGCCCGTCCGCTCCTCGTCCAGCTGAACCTTGATGGCGGTTATAGCAGCTTCGCCCTGGGCGAAAGATTCACAAACCGCGTCGCTCTGCGTGCGGAGCTGGGCGACCTGAGTGAGAATTTGTTTCAGCTCAAGCTCGCCGGTAGCAACGTCTTTGGCGCAGTCCTCGATGCGGGCTTCGAGCGTTTCGCAGCGAGAGGTGTTGGCCAATATCTGCTCGGAAAGCTCCTCAACCCGCCTGGTCTGCATATCAGCCCGCTCCTGAAGCGTGGTTATCTGGGCTGAGACGCTCGACAACCTGGTCTGGAGCTGTCGCGAGGTCTGCTCCAGCTGGGCAGATTCCGCCCGGGCAGCGGTTTGAGATGTTTCCAGCTGCGCGATGCGGGAATTGATGGTCGCCAGCTTTTCAATGCACACGTCCAGGCCGCCCTGCCGTTGCTGGCAGGTGGACTTCATGATGTGATATTGGCTGAGGAAATGCACGCCCCGCAGCTCGCGGAGCTTGTCGGCATACGCTTGATAGTTGCGGGCCTTGCCAGCCTGGAGCTTGATGGAACGCAGGCGCTTGGCGACCTCGTCGACGATATCCTGCAGGCGGAGCAGGTTCTGCTCGACCCGTTCGAGCTTTCGCATGGTCTCGACCCGTCGGCGTTTGTATCGACTGATGCCCGCAGCTTCGTCGAAAAACGCCCGCCGTTGCTCCTGCGTAGCCTGGAGAAATTCACTCACGCGCCCCTGCTCGATAATGCTGTACGCGTTGGCGCCCAGGCCTGTGTCCAGGAACATTTCCTTGATATCGCGAAGCCGGGCGGGCTGTTTGTTTATGAGGTACTCGCTCTGACCTGAACGGAACAGCCTGCGGGTAACCGAGACGGTGTCGCAGGTTTGCACGTCGCCATTGACGACAGGCTGGAGCTTGCCCTCGGCGTTGTCGAACTCCAGCGTTACCGAGGCGACCCCGCTAGGCCTGCGACCTGCGGCACCGTTGAAGATAACGTCCATCATCTCCCCGCCACGAAGGTTCTTGGCTGACTGCTCGCCGAGCACCCACTTGATAGCATCGACGACGTTGCTCTTGCCACAGCCATTGGGGCCTACGACGCAGCTTATGCCATTGTCGAAATCGAACTCAGTACGGTCGGCAAAGCTCTTGAACCCAGTCGTGATAAGTTTTTTCAGCTTCATCTCATTCTTCCCTGAAACAAATCCGAAACCGAACAGGCTACGGTTTGCGCACAAAATTATTTGCAAAAAACCACAACATCTAGCGGGTTGGCTTGTCGGGTCTACCCACAGACGGTGTATGCTGGTATATCTTCTGCAATTCCGTGGGCTTTTGCAAGACAAATTTTGCCTCGATGAGATTTTGTTGCGACATTTTGCACAGGATGCTGACAATTTGGCTATACGTCAGGCCAATCCCCTGAATATCCCATGTTTTTCGGCTTGGTCTTGGCGGGGAACCCAAGACGCGAATCAGGGGCCAAACCTTGAAACCCACCCGGAATTCGTCGCTTCGGCGTTCGGTGCGGGGGATTTTGCGATAGACCGCTATGTGAGGTTTCCACAGCTCAGGCTCCTTGGCGGCGGGGTCAGCCTTTTTGCTGAAAATGGTTACGTTTTTGTCGGACGTGCAGTAAAAAACCGGATTCGCGATTGGCATATTTCGGCCAAACAATACGATCTTGGGCTGGCCGGTGCGAATGACGTATATCACAGCCTCGCCGGCGGTATCCACGATATCGACCAGAAATTCCCCATCCACATTGTACCGGGTAACCGACGTATCGTCGCCCCGGGCCAGCAGAGCTTCGTAGGCGTAAATCCGCACCAGTTCGTTGCGGTCGTCCAGGAGTTTTCGTAGCGGAGCGGTGGCTTCGAGAACGTCCGCGTGGTAGCCTAGTTCTTTGATAGCCAGGAGCTGATGAGGCCCGGGCTTTACCGCGAAAGATATAACCACAGGCCCAGCCAGGTGCTTGTCGCCCAGCCTAAGCCCTGCACGGGCGGCGAAAAAAGACGCAGCCTGGTTTTTCGAGGAGTACATCCGCTGCACGGTCGCCAGGATACTCTTGCCCATAGCTTCCCACACCAAGGCTAGACCGTCGTGGTTGGCACCGGGGCGGAGCATGGCCCGGGCGACGCGTTTGGCGCGAGCTTCGTAGGCAGCTGGGCCTGACGTTCGTGGCAGGTGCATCAGCAGCTTGAGAAAGTAGCGGTAATTTCGGCGGTACCCTGGCGGGATTTTTATCTCGATATTGTAGCGATTCTTGGCGACCGCGATTTTTCGGCCCGGCGCGGAG
>QNCB01000109.1 GCA_003644335.1 Planctomycetota bacterium
AGTCATTTTAGATTGAATCTCAAAAAAGACAACGCAAAAAGGATTTTTCGCCAAAATTTTTCGCCCGCCTATTAAACTCCTGGCCTGGTTGTTCGATAATAGTAACATGGCGGCTGCCAAGGCGTCGTCTGTGGCGGGGGAGGAGCGGTGTAAGCGTCGCAAAGAGTGGGTTTAACGAGGTATGCGGTCCCATGCGAAGAAGTGGACGAAGCTCGGACAATTTGGTTTTCCCGAATCAGCCGCCCGGGTTGCAGGGAAACGACATCCTGCCGGAGATAGTCTGGATCCAGCGTCAGCCCACGCTGGATCATTGTATACAGGTGGCTTGCTACGCTGAGGAGCTAGCCAGGCTGGCTGAGTTTTCGCAACGGGAAGTGGCCCTCGCCCGGGCTGCGGGCCTGCTGCACGATATCGGCAAGGTTGGCGTTTCCGAAGAAATTCTCAACAAGGCTGGGGAGCTTTCGCCCGGGGAATTTGCCGAGATGCGAAACCACAGCCAATATGGCTACGATTTTCTGTCGCAGTTTCCAGACCTGGCTGAGCACGGGCAGGTTGTGCTGCATCATCACGAACGGTGGGACGGAGCGGGCTATCCGACGGGCCTGGCCGGCGAGGATATCCCGCTGGCATCTCGGCTGATTCACCTGGCTGACGCGATCGACGTGATGCTCCGCCCACGCAGCTATAAGTGGTCCATGCCGTTGGAATGGGTGCTGGGCGAACTGAGTCATCACAGCGGGTCGCAGTTCGACCCCGAGCTGACAGGCCTGGCGATGGACTGGATAAAGACAGGCCAACTCTCACGCTGCCGGGCCAGGATCGCGGCGTGATTTTCGGCGGCATTTTCTTTGCCTATCATCAAGAGTCCACAGATTTCACAGATTTAAAAAGGATTTAGTGAACCTTCGGTTTCACGGATTTTTTTCAGAGAAATAACAAACTACAAAACACGCGAAAGAACGCGAAAACGAATTATCGTAAAAAACGAAAACAGATAAACACGAATGACGAATTTTTTTGAATTCAAAACACATTCGTGTCATTCGTGTTCTGCTGTTTTTGCCTATTCCCCTACTTGCTCATTCCCTACCTGCCTATTCCCCTGTTTTTTGAACTTTTCTCTTGCTCGTGTCGATAAAACATTAGCTCGTCAGCTTGGCTTGGTGGATGGCGAGGCTGGTCGTTGCTGCGCCAGATGCTTTTGCGGGCTTGAATATCGCCCCGGTCATCGGCTACAATGCTCCGGGCTGGGTGGACGCCAGGTAGACGTTCCGAGCGGTTTTGATATAATTACAGGATATAATTAGTAGGATACACAGCTCCTACGGAGCTAAAAAGAACTTCATGTGCTTCATGGTGAATTGTGCTTTTCGTGCTTCATGGTGAAATGTGTTTTATGGTGAATTGTTGCGTAGCCGTGAGCGGTTACTAAAAACTAAGAAATTTTCGGAGATAAAAACGATATGTTTGAACGCTTCACAGAACGCGCGCGGAAGGTAATGGCCCTGGCTAATCAGGAAGCCCAGCGGTTTAACCACGAGTACATCGGCACGGAGCATGTCCTGCTTGGCCTGGTTAAGGAAGGTACCGGCGTTGGTGCCAATGTCCTGAAGAACCTCGGCGTCGAGCTACACAAGGTTCGGATGGAAGTCGAGAAACTCGTCAAAGCTGGGCCTGATATGGTAACGATGGGCAAGCTGCCTCAGACCCCCCGGGCCAAGAAGGTTATCGAGTATTCCATCGAGGAGGCTCGGAACCTGAACCACAATTATGTCGGCACGGAGCATCTGCTATTGGGGCTGTTGCGAGAGCACGACGGCGTCGCTGCCCAGGTGTTGTTGAACCTCGGGCTGAAGCTCGAAGATGTGCGCGACGAGGTGCTAAACCTGCTCGGTGCCGGCATGGAGCCTGCAGACGGAGGCCTGGCTACCGCCGGGACTGGGGGCAAGGGCGGCGCAGCCCAGGGTTCAGCCAAGCGAACCAAAAGCAAGACGCCCGCGCTGGACAATTTCGGACGCGACCTGACAGCCCTGGCCCGCGAGGGTTCGCTGGATCCGGTCATAGGCCGACTTGACGAGATCGAGCGGGTTATCCAGGTGCTATGTCGGCGGACGAAGAACAACCCCGTCCTGCTTGGCGAAGCGGGCGTGGGCAAGACCGCCATAGTCGAGGGCCTGGCCCAGAACATCATCCGCAAGGAAGTGCCCGACATCCTGCACGACAGGCGTATCGTGGCGCTCGACCTGGCGATGATGGTAGCGGGGACGAAATACCGAGGCCAATTTGAAGAACGCATCAAAGCGGTTATGAACGAAGTCCGCCGGGCCAAGAATGTGATGCTGTTTATCGACGAGCTGCACACACTCGTCGGAGCTGGCGGAGCGGAGGGCGCCATCGACGCAGCCAACGTGCTCAAGCCCAGCCTGTCGCGCGGGGAGATACAGTGCATCGGCGCCACCACGCTGGACGAGTATCGAAAATATATCGAGAAGGACAGTGCCCTGGAACGGCGGTTTCAGACCATCGTGGTCAACCCGCCAAGCCATGAGCAGACCGTGGCGATTCTTAAGGGCCTACGCGACCGATACGAAGAGCATCATCGCGTGAAGATAACCGACGAGGCCTTGGTCAGTGCGGCAGAGCTGTCCAACCGATACATCACCGGGCGAGTCCAGCCAGATAAGGCCATCGACGTTATCGACGAGGCCGGTGCCAGGATCAGGCTGAAAAACATGACCAAGCCGCCGGACCTGGCGAGTATCGAGGTGCAGATAGACCGGCTTCAGACCCAAAAGGACGAAGCTGTCAAGAACGCCGACTACGAGCAGGCTGCGGAGCTTCGCGACCAGACAGAGCAACTCCGGGCGGAAAAAGAAACCATGCAGAAGGAGTGGAAAGACCGGGGCAAGGAATCAGCTGGGATCGTCGACGAGGAAGTCGTCGCGGAGGTCGTCAGCAAGATGACCGGCGTGCCGCTGACCAGGCTGGAGAAGGAAGAAGCCCAAAGGCTGCTCGAGTTGGAAAACGAGCTGCACAAACGCGTCGTCAGCCAAAACGAAGCTATCGTCGCGATTTCAAAAAGCATCCGCCGGGCACGCAGCGGCATGAAAGACCCACGCAGGCCTATGGGGTCGTTTATCTTCGCAGGCCCCAGCGGCGTGGGCAAGACGCTGCTTTCCAAGGCCCTGGCGGAGTTCATGTTCGGCGACGAGGAATCGCTGATTCAGATCGACATGTCCGAGTATATGGAGAAGCACAATGTCTCCAGGCTCGTCGGCGCCCCACCCGGCTATGTGGGCTACGAAGAAGGAGGCCAACTTACCGAACGAATCCGCCGGCGACCATACGCGGTGCTGCTGCTGGACGAAATCGAGAAGGCCCACCCCGACGTGTTCAACATGCTCCTGCAGGTGATGGAGGAAGGTCAGCTGACCGACTCGTTCGGCAGGCGAGTGGACTTCCGCAACACGATATTGATTCTCACCACCAATATCGGCGCGGAGATGATAAAGTCCGGCGGCGGGTTCGGCTTTGGCAAGAGCGACGAGGAAGCGACCTACGAAAAAACCAAAGACCTGCTCCACAAGGAAATCGAGCGACACTTCAGGCCGGAGTTCATCAACCGGCTGGACGACATTATCGTCTTCAAATCCCTGTGTCGCGACGACCTGACGACCATCGTGGAATACGAGCTTCGCAAGGTGCGACAACGCCTGGACGAGCACGGGCTGGAGCTGGATCTCAACGACGAAGCCAAGGAATTCCTCATCGACAAGGGCTATAACCCGGACTTCGGAGCCAGACCCCTGCGGCGGGCGATCGAGCATCATATCGAAGACCCCATCAGCGAGGAAATTCTCCGAGGCAGTTACAAGGACAAAGCCAAGATAGTCGTTACCGTCAAAACCGGCGAACCAAACGAAGACGACGAGGACGACGATGCCCGCCATCTTTATTTCGAGGGCACGGGCCAGCGGGAGGCTCAGCCGGAACAAAGCCAGGACGCCGCCGAGCCAGTCCACGAAGGAACGTAGAAACGCCGCGGCGACCAGAGCGATTGTGTAGAGTGGAGACAAGACAGATTGCGGAACTGAGCGGGAGCTGCGGACCATGAGGATTCGTCGTTATACTCTAGCGGGGGCGCTGGCGTTTTTGTCCGTCGTGTTCGTGGCCGGCCCGGCGTTGGCCGGGGAGAAAGGGCCGGTGCTCTCGCGGCCCGGCAACCACCAAAAGCCTCTGAAAATCGACTTCGGCGTATATCTGATGGACATTGACGAGATCAATGGCCAGGAGCAGAACTTCAAGATAAACGCCGTGGTACTGCTACGATGGAAAGACTCGCGTCTTGCCCATCCGGGTCCCGGTAAGCGAATAGTCGCCCTGGATAGTATCTGGCATCCGGAGATACTGTTGACCAATCGCCAGGCTCGGCTGCGGATGCCCCTGCCGAGAATCGCAATGATCGAGCCCGACGGCACGGTAACCTTCCGCCAGCAGTATGTCGGGCCGTTGTCCCAGCGGCTCAGATTGCGGGACTTCCCCCTGGACACTCAGGAGTTCAGCATCCACTTCGCACTGACTGGGATAGATCCGAGGGACGTCGAGTTGACCCCCGGAGCCTTTCCGGGCGGCCTGGTCGGCGGCGGAATGGCCAAGGTGCTCTCGCTGCCGGACTGGGGCATAGTGAGTTATCGGGCGGAAGTAAAACCCTACCGCCTCTCAGCCCTGCTTCAGGCGCCGGGTTTCGCATTCGAGTTTACCGCCAGGCGCCATTCGATATATTTTATCTGGCAAGCTGCGATGCCGCTGATACTGATAGTCATGATGTCGTGGGTGCCCTTTTGGGTGGACCCCCGTCGAGCCGAGATGCAATTCGCCATCGCCAGCAGTACGGTACTGACCCTGATAGCATTCAGATTCACCTTGGCAGCTATGCTTCCGCCCCTGCCTTACCTCACCCGGCTGGACATGTTGACCATTGGCGGTACGATTCTGGTGTTTATGGCGTTCCTACAGGTCGTGATAACCAGTTTGCTGGCCCAGGGCGAACGATTGGCCCTGGCTCGGCGGATAGACAAGTTGTGCCGCATAATATTCCCCCTGATATTCATCGGGCTGATAATACTGGCGCGATGGATCTGAAGCCCAGCCGTCAAGAAACCAGAGGTCCAGCCGCGGGGCAACTGCGAATTTTTATTGAACCTTGAATAATCAACTTAACTGGCTTGAGTGACGGCCAAAGCGGCTTCCAGGCCGGTATTGGCCGGGCTGTCAATATCATACGCGCTTTTGCGATATATCAGCGGAGTACCGATTGTTTAAGTTTGTAATTCAAGCATCAATAGCTTCTATTTATCCAAGTGAGTGACATTTTTTTCTGGCGCGACGCTAGTCCCTTGTTTACAATGACTTGCAACACTTACATTAACCCTGTTTTAGGAGCAAGTCATGGAAGACAAAAAGATCACGCCGCAAGAGCTAAAAACCGTATGGACGAAGGATATGGATCAGCTGGCAGAGAAAGTCGCCGAGGCTATCAACAACGC
>QNCB01000110.1 GCA_003644335.1 Planctomycetota bacterium
CGTATTTTGAAGGGCGTAACATTGCGTTCAATCCAATACCAGCCGCTAAAACCGGTGTCCTTCATGCCGGGCTTTCGCGGACACATAATATGCAGACCGCCCTGCCCCTCGGTCATATAGGCATCGCGCGCCTCAACCGCCAACTGTATTTTCGGGCCGGTGCGCCACGGACGAGTGCTCTCACAATCATCCTGCCATAGAATCTCCGCCCCCTGCGCAACCGCACAAAAAAAGCCCCCCAACAAAATGAGTTTCAACATTACCTTGCTTCGCTTTTGCATTTTTTACTTCCATACAGGGTGACAACTTCTCAGAATTCCATTCTCCCACGGGGCGTTCGGAGCCCCGGGATTATTTTGTTTCTTTCGGGCCGAACTTCTTATCGAGTTCGGCTCCATGTTGGGCCCAGACCTCCCGCAGCATCGCGAAATCCTCTTCGGTGAATTTTTCCTTAGTCGTTTCGATGCCGGTCACATAGTAGAGGGCGGGATTGCCAATCTTAGGCTGATGCGGCATATATTCACGCCAGGCATACAAGCTCGGCATCGGGTGCTGGTCGGTATGAATCGCGCAATCCGGTGCAACAATCTTCGCCATCTTCGCGCGATGATCCATCTGGGGAATAATACTTTTCCGGTCCGTATAAATATCCTGCAACCGAAGCATGTCTGTCACATCATTGAAGTATGGATTGAAGGTGTGCGAGATGATCAGAGCATCGGATTTAGCCTTTTTGGCCTGATCGTGATAGATCCACAGAATACGATGCAGAAGCTCGACACCCCAATGCATCTTGTCGTGCGGCTGAACGGGCTTTGTACCGCGATACTCCGGAACAAAATGGGTGTAATCGAACTCGAACCCGTCGGCATCCAGCCCTTCGGGCGAAAGCAAATAATCGATCTTTTCACGCAGTCGTTTTTCATAATCGGTGTTGAACGGGTCAACGAGCCGCTGCCAGTGCCTCTCCTCTTCGTCAAAAACCGGCGTGATGCGGGTTTTTCGTTTCTCAAGATTGCAGGCCTCATAGAACACATCTGTATTGATTTCCAGATCGAATGCGTTTTCCTTATCGAAGATCATATGCTCATCAAGCGGCACATTCTTCCCCCAGCCAGACTGACAATAATGCCAGGGTGATACCCATAAAATGACTTTGCGACCGGCATCGTGCTGATTTTTGATGAACCCCTTCATGTCCGGCCAGGCCTCTTCGTCAACGGCCATAGGATCCGCCACGTCGAACCAGCGGTTATCAACAATTAAAATGGTCGGCGCCAGCTCCTTTTCCTCCAGCGTGGACAGCATTTTTTCATAGACCGGGCGGGTGCAGTGTACATTGCTGTCGCCGGACCAGGAGTGTGACTGGGATTTGAAGTAGTTTTCCCAGTGAACGCAGTGATAGACCTGCTCGCCCCATCCGCCAAAGATCGGTTCGTGCCACCAGCGCGGGCTATCGCTGCGATCGTTTTCTTTGATGCATTTGGTTTCACGCAGAAAGGCAATATATTTAGCCAGTGCTTCATATTCATCGCCAGAGTCGGTTTGCTCGAAAACGATCTGCGGGCTTTCCCAGCGACCCTCGATTTGCGTATAGCCATCGTAGTTAAGATCCAGGCCGAACCCTTCCCCGCCGTTATACTTATATTGCTGATAATTATTCTCACCCGGTTTTGCCGCAAGGCCCATAGATACCCAGTTTTTCTTATCTTTGTTGCCCAGGAGATACAAAAACGGCGGAGGCGTTACCAACCAGTCGCCGCCGAGGTAATGACGGTCGCAGTTGACCGCGATACGCGTGCTTTCGTAATACATGAAACAGCGCTTATCAGACGCATTGATCGCAAACGAATAGACGAGGTCGAAGTTCGGCTTCGAGGAGGTCATGAAATCCTTGACCGGTCGATGATAGGCCGAGTTTCGGCCTTCCGCAGGAAAATAAGGGTAGTACGCGTCATTCATTCGCGGGTCGTCTTTCAGAAAACCTTCGAAGAAACGGGCATTATCCAGCGAACCTTCGCCCGAGACCCGATACCCATAAAGAACCTTCTCCTCCAGACAGGTGAAAACATACTCTGTCGTTTCCCACAGCGTTGTTTTCCCGGTAAAGACAATCTCAATATTGTCCCCCGACTCGTTTACAACGGGCGGATCAAGCGAGATCAATTCATCAATCATCTCATCCCGATCACAGCCCGAAGCGACAAACAATTCGCCGCCGATACCGGAATCGAACACTAATTCAACATAGTGCTTGCGGTCCGATTTGAATTTCAGTGTGTACGTTTTACCGCGAACGGTTAGATCTGAGTTGTTTTCTATAATGTCCATGTTCTTCTTTTCCTTTTTCTTAGCGTTACATTTTTTTCACGGTGAATATCCGTGCAGTTCATATTTGTTATTTCGGCGGCGGAACGGTCGTTTCGCCCGGCACAAGGTCACAGGGCTGTTGCAAATGAATCGAATCCTGCCGGCCCGTTTCAATCTCCCGCACAAGAACCTCCATCGCTTTTCCGATAATTCGATCCTCGTAGAAATCAACAGCGGTTGGGTTGCTGGAAATCAGGTAGTTCAGCGCGGTGCCAATACAGACCAGAGATCGATCCGTCGGAATGCTCATGCCCCTGGCTCTCACCGCCCGGTCAATCCCGGCAGCAACCGCCGGCGGTGCAATCACCGCCGTAACGACCGGACTCTGATCAAGGATCTTTTCTCCAACTCTCTCCCCCCATTCTATCAGCCGGGCCGGGCGATGCATAATGGTGTCCTGGGCGATGATCCATGCCTCATCAGCAATCACGCCCGTCTCGTTGAGAGCCTTGGAATAGCCGCGATGATGGTCACTTTCAACGCCTGACTCGTTGCCCCGACCAAATCCCGCCAGTGCAATGCGCCGATGCCCAAGATCGACCAAATGTTTCGTCGCAATATATCCGGCGAGAAAATCATTGCCCGTTACGCAGGGCAGCGGAAGCGACAAATGGTTGGGGTTCACTAATACGAAAGGGAAACGCAGATCGCGGAGCCGGAGCAGCGCATCGGCTGTCGACGGGGCGGCGGGCGGAAAGATAATCGCGCCTGAAAGCTCCATATCCGGCAGTTGGTCGATCAAACCCGCCACATCCTGATAGTCTTCCGTACTCAGCACCGTAAATTTATACCCCTTTTCTTCACAACATGACTGTAATGATCTAGCCATTCGTGCGAACATCTCGTTCGTATCAACACCCGGCACAACAAGAGCCAGCACCCCCGCTCCCGTCTGCGTTCGTGGAATATCGCTGCTAACAAAGATCCCGCTCCCGCGGTGGCGGACAATATAGCCTTCCGCATCCAGTTCCTGAATGGCCTGCCGCACCGGGGCAAGACTCACCTTCATCTGCTTTGCCATCTCCCGCAAACTCGGCAATTTTTCATTGGGTGAAAGCTTTTTAGTTGCAATTTTATCAACAATATCCTGCTTTAACACCTTGTAAATCGGCTCTGTATTTATTGTTTTCACCTCATGACCTCATTGCTTGATCGAATGCAGACAGAATACATACATAATTACAAAAATAGTTTATACACACATTAGACGGAAAGGTCAAAGATTATTTTTGGGATTTTTTGATTACAGGAGTCACTAGTTCGGCAAGAGCCTATGGTGTTCGCTCCTGGAATGTTACTATGATGTAAATCACGCCGACCGTTTTGATGAGCTGTTCGGCAATAGCGATATTGGGCCCAACCCGACACCTTTACGCAACAGCCGTCTGGTTATGCGGTTTGACTTCTCAAAGGTTCCCCTCAAAACGGCTGTCACGGACTTGCAGCAGGCCTTCGACGATGAATGCCTGAACAGTTTTCGTAATTTTTACAGCGACCATCGTCAATGGTTTGAAAAATTCCCGAAGCCATCTTCTGGCGACACTTCTGCTTCGTTGGCGCGTTTTCTTCAAGAGATACGCGAAGTTAACCGCCTCTGCCATCCTCGACCGCTTCCTGCATCACGCCGAGATAATCAATATCACTGGCAAGAGCTATCGCCTGCAAAACCGCCAAACAACAACAGCAGGTGACGAGGAAAAAACGGCAAAACAAAAAAGCACACAAGATGCTTGCAAAGAAACCGCAGCGTAAGGTATAAAAATCACAGCAAAGGTGGCCTGCTTTGAAGCGCCTTTAGCTGGCCTGTTTTGAAGCGACCATTGACATGCTGGTTGATGATAATATGGCGGGGCAAGCTATTCGTCTGTGTATCCTTCTTATTTCCATGCCTTGCGAGCCTCTGCTTTCGGAGTCATTTTAATGATGACCGGATATTCGGGAATATTCCAATTCTAGCATCTGATGACATTGAAGTTTTGGCAGAACAAATTCCACACAGCCCGCCTGTTGAGAAAACTCAAGCTCATCGCCATCCGGCACACATTTTACGCATTCAACTTTTTCCGGCACCGACAGCGATATCTTTATATCGTAAAGCGGCAGGAGTTCATCAACCACTTCCACGCTGCTTGTCTTGCCGGCAACCGTTCCTCCGGAAAGTTCCATCGGCCCGCCGCGATTGATCGTGTTGGCATAAAGCAAATGCAGGAGATACCGGTTATGCTCCTGTTGCTTCATCAGAGTCACTCTGCCGGTTGATGGCAGATTGACTCTGATTGCGGGTTCAACCAGCAATAGATTCAGGGCATTGATTATGTACTCCCTGTAGGCAACAGCACCTAAGCCGCGATATATTGAAAAAACAGGGTGAGAGAGATAGACGATATTGCCGCACTGTACGCCGGTATCGAATCCGGACGGCTCCGGTCTTGCCGGTGCGTGCTGATGGCTGCAGAAATGCTCGAACGTTCTGTTAAAATACGGGTCGTAGATCTGGCCAAGAGAGCAGCCTTTTATCGCTTTTATTCTCTGGCTGGGCAGATACATAACCAACGGGGAATCCACAAAGGAGGGGCGGAGTTCTTTGTTGGGCAAAACATAGTCCGGCCGATACGGGCTTTGGCCGTGATACTCGGCTCCGATGTCGAATACAAATCCGCTCCCGTCGCTGCTCAGGCCGCTGGTTCCCGTTAAAAACAGTTTACCCCCTTTTGAAAGGTATTCATCCAGTTTGTTTTTGAGCCGATCATTGACTGAAATGTTATCCGGCAGCACCAGCACCTTATATTTTGAGAAATCCATTTCTAGATCGAGAATATCGAAAAGAAAATGCCCCTCAAGCAAGATGCGCCCGGCACCTACGTCGGATTCACTATCGTTCCTTGCCCCGGGATTTTCCCTGTTTGCCGCCTCGGAAGAGACGATACCTATGTCCGCGATATTTTCGACATCGCGACACCAGGCTTCTTTAGCCTGAACGTCCCGGTAAGCAGAGCCGATCATTTTATAGGTGCTTATATCCATTTCGCCGGTCGGGTGCAGCTGATCGCCTATACTGCATTTAGCACCGTATGCCAGCATGGCTGCACATTCGTATTGCAAGGCGTTGGGGTGTTTATACCCGCCGAACTCGCCCCATGTTGTATGGAACTTCCCCGTCATGCC
>QNCB01000111.1 GCA_003644335.1 Planctomycetota bacterium
AGCGTCAGGCCTTTTTGCTGGACTCGTATTTTCAGGGCGTGGAGTTGTCTGCGGCGGGCCAGGAGTTTTCGTTTCCGCGTGGGGTGGTGTTGCATCTGCTCACCAGCCTGCGGGTACAGAGCGATATTGGCTCCGACGAGAAACAGCTCGTCGCCGTCGAACCGGGCGTAGGCTTCGTCGACCTTGGCCTGGCCTGCCCGGAGACTTTTGACTTCCGTCCCGACAAGCGCCAGGCCACACTCGAGCTTTTCGAGGATTTCGTAGTCGTGGAAGGCTTTGCGGTTTCGTATCCGCACGCCCTTGGGTTGCGTCGAATCGCCTTTACCCTTTTTCGCCATCAGCCCGTAACCTTAAACTTCGCGAAGTATCCGCCGTCGTGCCATTTCTCCGGGCACCCCTCGCCAGCTGGGAGCGTCTGAGTCTGCTCGATAAGCTCCAGACGCTTGGAGTTTTCGTTAAACCACTCAGCGATGGCCTGGTTCTCCAGATGTTCGATGCTGCAGGTGCTGTAGACCACCTGCCCGCCGGGTTTGGCGAGGATAGCGGCCTGGTTGGTCAGTACCTGTTGATTGTGATTCAGCGTGAAGAAGTTTTTGTTGGTGAATCGCCCGCGGGCTTCGGGCCTTCGAGACAGGACGCCTGTGTTGCTGCAAGGCGCGTCGACCAGGACGACGTCAAAGCTCCCCGGCTCGAGCGACGCGATATCCAATGCCCGCACGGTTTCGACGATGGTTATGTTCATGCGTTTGCAGCTCTCTTTGACTCGCGAGAGCTTCGAAGCTGAGACGTCCACCGCGATTATTTCGCCGGTGTTGTTCATCCGCTCTGCCAGGTGCGTGGTTTTGGTGCCCGGAGCCGCGCAGAGGTCCAGCACTCGCATACCAGGCTGGACGTCCATCGCATTGACCACAGCCGTGGCGGTGGGATCCTGTGGCTGGATCAGGCCCTGGCGGAACGCGCCGAGCTTGGTCAAGTCGTTGCAGGAATCTATCACGATACTACAGCCATTTTCATGGGGCCTGGCCTGGCCTCCGTCGAGCTTTATCATGTCGATAACCGACTGGACATCCGCCCGGGTCTGGTTCACCCTCGCTATCATCGGCGGGCGGGCGCAACTGTGTGACGCTATCCGGCGGGCTTCGCTCAGGCCGAAGTTTTTGATCCACAGCTTGCCCAGGGGAAATGGTATGGACCAAGCCTTGGCCATGTGCTTGACCGGGTTGGTCTCGGGGTCGGGCATGACGTCCCGCTTAAATCGTCGCAGCATCCCCTCGCCGATAGGGACATGGCAGGGGCCCAGGCTTGGCTCCATGCACTCGGCGATGGGTTTGGAAATTTCGCGAGCGACTGTCCGCAGCAGGCCATTGACCAGGCCACTCTGCCGCTTGTGATGCAGTTTTTTTGTTTGCTCCACAGCTTCGTCCACCACTGCGAAGGCCGGGACGCGATGCAGAAAAAGAATCTGGTACAGCCCGACAAGTATTATCTCGCGTATCGGCGAGAGCAGCTTTTTTTTCGGGTTTTTCAGGTATGCTTTTAGTATGGTCTCCAGCGTGTCGCGGTGTCGCGTAACGCCCATAGTCAACTCGCGGGCCAATGCCCTGTCTTGTGTGGAAGGAGAAGTCTCCGCCATCAGCCGACGCAAATGAGCGGAGACGTTGCCCTTTTTGTCCCGCAGTGCGCGAACAGCCATGTCCCGACTGGTCTCGGACGTCAGCGCGTTGAGCTTTAAAGCCTCTTTGGTTTTCTTTTTCTTTTTACTTCCGATAATCATAGTGGTCTTTTTGGTGTAATGAATTTGTCGCCCGGGCCAACGCGGTAACCATTTACAAAGTCCGCCCAGGGCATTAGTTTTTTACCAGCCGGTTTTATCTCGACAATTTCCAGCAGGCCCCGACCAGTAACAACCTGCAAGTTTTCATTCAATATACCCGCCCGGGCCTCGTCGGCCTGGTCGGGAACCTCTCGCACCTGCGCGATAGTAGCGGGCCAGGTCTTCCCGCCAGCGTGGCAGAAAACCGCCCGCCCGCCGGGCCAGGGCCAATAGCCTCGCACGCGACGCGCTATCTCCAGGGCAGTGTCGCCAAAGTCCAGCAGCCCGTCGGACTTTTTCAACTTCGGCGCCAGCGTCGCCAGCGAATCGTCCTGCACCTGCGGGCGAAGCTCGTCGGCATGGTCTACGCCCGAGAGCATCTCCAGCGTCTCGAGCACGACCGTCGTGCCAAGCTCAGCCAGCCTGGCTCGCAACTCGCCCGCCCGCTCGAAGGGCCCAATTTCCAACGACGCACTGCGATACACAGGCCCAGCGTCCATTTTGTCTACCAACGAAAAAGTGCACACGCCGCTTCGCTTCAGCCCGCGGAGGATCGCCCAGTTCACCGGAGCTGCGCCTCGCAGGGCTGGTAAAAGCGAGCCATGCAGGTTGAACGCTCCGAGCCTGGCTATCTGCCGGGCGGGGTAGCCTATGAATTGGCCAAACTCCACGACGCACATTACGTCAGGCTGTTTGCTCCGCAGAAGCTCCATCGCCTCGGGCGAGTTGATATCTCCGCAGGGGTAAACGTCGATACCAGCCTGGTCCGCAGCAGCTGCGATAGGGGTGGGCGTCAGCTTCCCGCCGCGACCCGCAGGCCTGGCCGGGGGCGTAACCGCCCAGACCACCTCATGCCCGCAAGCTACGATCGCGTCAAAGATTGGCCTGGCAAATGTACCACTTCCGCAAAACAAAATTTTCATCGCCCTATTCTTGTCAAAACGCCCCGGTTCTCAAGTTAAAAATACCGCATATGTTCACACAAAAAAAAGCCACACGGATAAACACGGATATACACAGATATTTAAACTACGAAAAACACGATATCAGAGCAAAAATACCCAATTTCCATTGAAGAACCAATGTCCAATACCCATTTGTCCCCGACGACCCGTGATAGGAAAGGAGTGGAAGGGAGCGGGGTTTATTTTATCTGGTTGGCATCCCCCTGTGCTTATCTTTTTTTGTCGTGAAAATTATTATCTGCCGGTGCGCTTGAAGATGGTTGCGAAGGCTGGCAGGAGCAGAGGGCGGACGATGAATGTGTCTATCAACATGCCCAGAGCGAGCGAGAAGCCCAGTTGGTGGAGCAGTTCGATTTGCCCAGCCATCAGGCTGCCGAGCGTCGCAGCCATGATTAGGCCGCAGGAACTTATGACGGGCCCGGTGTGGATAATCGCTCGGCGGATGGCTTCGGCAGGGGCGCAGGTGCGGGCTTCCTGGCTGACCCGCGAGGCCAGGAATATGCTGTAATCCACGCCGACCGAGGCCATGACTACGAACAGGAAGATTTCGACTTTCCAGTCCATTCCCGCGTGGCCATAGTACCAGGTGAAGGCCCAGGCGCAGAGTCCCAGCGTGGCCAGGTAGCTCAGGGCGATGGCGGCGACCATGAACAGCGTCATCAGCCAATCTCGCAGCAAGGCCAGGACGACCAGGAAAATTACGCCCAGCACGAGGACGACGACGAGTTTGAAATCTTTCTGGGTGGTCGTGCGGATTGCTATCATCTGCGCGGTCGCTCCGCCGATGTGAACCCTGCAGCCTGGAGCTACCTTGGCGAGGCTCTGCTCGATGTCCCGGCGGATTTGCCCCAGCAGTTTCATAGCCCGGCTACTCATGGAGTGGCAGCTCAGCAGCACTTCCAGCCTAAGTTCGCCGCGGTCCCGGCGGAAGTATTGTCGCTGGGCTACGCTGCGAATCATTCGCCCTGGCGTGGTGTCGCCTGGCAGGGAGACGCCCCGGCCGAGTGGCTGAGTCAGGGCGCGGATATCTTGCACGCCGTCGATGGCTTCCAGCCTGGCTACGAGGGTTTTGGATATTTCTCGCCAGCGTTGTTGGCCCGGCGCGGGTTTGTCCATGGGCGTGGAGATGAGTATCGTTACCGGCGCGATCTCGCCGATGGGCCAATGTTTTTTGACGATGTCGACCCCAGCTGCGGCGTTGCCGACGCCGTCTTGCCACTGGGACGGGATGCCGGCCAGGGCGTCGTAGACCCATGTAATTTTTCGCGTAGCCGTGGCTGGTATCGCAAGGGTCAAGACCACCAGCACGAGCACCAGCCCCGGCCTTTGCGTAACTCGCCGTGCAATGCCAGGCCAAATCCGCGCGATTACGGGCCTGCGAATTTTTCCAACTTCCGCGCCCGGCAGTACCCGCACGGGCCAAAACATTTGCGGGCCCAGCAGGGCGACCAGTGCGGGCACGAGCGTAACCGCTGCCAGCCAGGCTACCACCAACGCCAAGGCTACCACTGGCCCGGTCGTCTGGAAGATGAGGAACCTGCAGAAAACCAGCATCGCGATGCCCATCGCGTCGGTGCAGGCTGAGGCGGAGATGGCGGGGAATGTCGCGTTGAGGGCCTCGGCGATGGCGACTCGGCCTGGCCTGCCCGTGCGGAGATACTCGCGGTATCGGCTGATGAGCAGCAGCGAGTAGTCCACCCCCGCGCCGTACATCAGCACGAAAACGAATATCCGCTCAGCCAGGCCTATGCTGAAACCCATGTTCTGGATGATGTCCATAAACTTGATAATCACCGCGGCAGCCAGGCTGATTGCCACCAGCGGTACCATCGCCGCTATCGGCGCGCGGTAGACTATCAGCAGGATTACGATGACCGCAATCAGCGTTGCCAGGGTCGTGCGGTGATGACTTTGGCGGACGAAGTTTGCGTAGTCGTACCCGTATCCGCCTGTGCCGGTAACAGCTACCTTCAGGCCAGTCGGCGGGGGGGTGCTTTGCAGCAGCTGGCGGATATGCCCGATAATTTGGCTGGAGCGATATGTGATAAACCCCGACGGGATATTCACGCGGACGATGGCGGCCTGGCCCGGGGGGGTTACCTTGCTGCGAAGCGGATTGACCAACGAGGGGCCGTTTTTTATAGCTTCTTTTGGCTGGGCCTGGCCTAGCTTGCCGGCGAACATAGCCAGGCCTTTTCGCATCATCTCCGAGCCTGTGCTTGTGCCGATGGCCAGGTCTATCAGGCCCGGGCTGGTAACGCTGAGCTTGGCGAGGTCTTCGTTGGAGAGGCCGCCGGGGCGACCCTGACGCACTCGGCTGGCGATGTCGTTGACGTAGGTATTGTCTCGATAGCTCAGTTTGCCCCCGGGCCGCTCGAAGACGATCACAGCCTGACTAAGCCCGCACTGACGCGGAAAACCCCTTGCCAGTTTTTCCATTGCGAGACGGTATGGCGAATTGGCCGGGAGAAAACTCACCCGCTCGTTCTTGGCCGGGTCGTCGGGGGGTACTAACGCGTAAAGCCCCGCGCACACTAAGACCCAGCAGGCCAGAATTATCCATCGCAAACGGTATATATTTTTTCCGGGGTTCATTCGCAAAGATTCTGTAACAGGTTTTTTGAAATTGAGAAGCAAGCTGCTTCGCAACTATGGAACAGGTTGTTCCGCAATTGGATAGGATGTCTAAGCCACATGGCTACCCCGCATACAGCCGCGGTGTAGCCATGCCACCCAAC
>QNCB01000112.1 GCA_003644335.1 Planctomycetota bacterium
GACTGCAACGCCCGTGCGCGAGATCGCCTCTGCTATCGTTCCGTCGCCGCAGCCCAGGTCCAGCACGCGAGCCGGGGCGTATTTGCGAATCTGCCGCAAAATAGCGGGGATCGTATAGCGGCGATTTTCATGGCCTCTGCTGCTATCGTCCCAACCGTAATTGTTTGTCATGACGCTTTGTTGGTCCATTTTCGTCTCACGCGTGGAGAATCAGGCCAATGTTTTCCCTGAACATTCGCAGGGAATCTTCTTTGTAAGCTGCAATATATGAGTAATTCTTGAGCATATCAATCGTCAGGTCTTCGATATCCAAAATATATTCCAAGCCACAGGTTGCGTTGAACTTTTCCGCGGTCTCTATCTGATGGTCGTCAAAATGTTCGCCAAATTTCTGCTGCCGTGGCACGAGAATTATAGGCTTGTTCATCTTGAGAAGCTCCAGCGTAATGCCGACCCCCGCGTGCACGACGACCAGCCTGGCCTGATCATAATAAGGCCCGAGCGAAGCTGCATAGTCGAAACCCTCGCAATGGACGGGCCCAGCCGACCTGCCAACCTGCTGAACGACCGGCTCGTCCAACTTTAGCGAGAGCCTGTCCATGTGCCCCACCAGCCTATCAAATGGCTGGGCGTGACCGACCGCTACAAAAATCATCCGAATAGCCCTCCGATATAGCGGGCCTTTTTCCCGAACAATTTCAGGCTCTCGGCGTGCTGCACGAGAAACACATCCACCAACGGATAGAGAATCCTCGCCGTCTTGCTTCGGCTACGATACCGACACGCGGTCTCCACGAAAATGGTTCGCCTGCGTAAAACCTTCGCTGCCAAAATCGCGCCCAGGCCACACTCGGCTCCGGTGGTTACGACCCATCGCGGTTTTTCCTTCCGAATGACAAACAACGCCTTGCAAAATGCACAGAAAATCGTTTTCGCAGTCCCCCTGCCCGTGCGGCCATAGGTGTATACGTTTCCCATACCTTCAGTACGGGTCGTTTGTTCACTGAAAACCACCAGGCGAGTGTCGCCCAGGCCTTCGAAAAGCCCCAGGCCCTCGGTAAGATGCCCCCCCGTCGTCGCAGCCAGCAAAAGCGTAACGGGCGAAGCGGGGTCTTTAATTTCGTGCGATTCGTCCATCGTTGTCTCGTATTATTGCCCCGGCTTGTAGCAAACAAGTTCCCAGGTTCGATACCCGCAAATGGGTACCTTCAACGCCCGAAGTTTCGACCACAGCGGGTGGGCGTAAATGCCAGGTCGTCGCAGCCTGCGGAAAATAAAGTCCATCACCGGGAACCACATCGGCGTCTTACAGCTTAGCTCCACCGCCAGGCCAGCTGCCTGTAGCGCCCGCAAGACGGGGGCTTCGTCCCGATACTCTCGGCGGTGCGTCGGGTCCAGCACCCATTGGCCATTGGCTCGATAATAATACCACGCCCAGGGTTTTTTGAACACCGTCGATATATAAGCCCGCCCGCCCGGTGCAAGAAGCCGAGCTATCTCAGCGAGCATTTTGCTATCGTCGGGCACATGCTCCAGAACCATCGTCGAAGCCAGCAGGTCGATGCTGCCCGCAGCTATCGGCAAAGGTTCGCAGACGCTGCCAACATGGCCATGGACAGACGGACATAGCTGTTTCATGCGAGCGACGCGATTGGCGGAGAGGTCTACGCCATGGACTTCCTGCGAGGCATAGTCGAAAAACCCCGCCTGTTCGATAGCAAGGAGCAGCCCGCCGTCGCCGCAGCCAAGGTCCAAAAAAGACCGCCAGCCCCCCCCCAGCAGCCCGCGCAAAGGCTCGGGGATTTCCATGTGCGAAAACCGAAGGTTATCGTCCTGCTGCAAATTGATGTCCGTTGCGCTGTCGTTCAACATTCAATTGCTTTCATCGTCGAGCAGTTGGCCGAGGTAGAGAATTCGATTTTTTTCGAGGATTCGCCTGTCTATGAGTTTGAAATGTTTTTCAAAGTTTTCCCGGAACCACTCCTCGCAATACCACTCCGGCGTAGCCAGGGTGTCGTCGAATTTCGGTGAATATAATCCTAGGGGCATAAACTCGATAGCCACATATTTTGTAGCGTATTTTTTGATTCGCCCGAACACGAAGCTCGGCGATAGTCCCTGGGAAAGAAACAGGTGATGCGTCAGGGCCAGGCAACATACAATATCGCTACGAAGTCGTTTTTCGTTAGGCTCGAAGTTCGACAGCATCAGATCCTGGCTGATATTGAGCATTGCGGGGATAATGCGAGTTTCCCCGGTTTCTCGCAACTCCAGGTACAACTTGTCGATTGCGTTTACATCGTAGTCCGTGCAAATAATTTGGTCAAAGTTACCTTCCTCCAGCAGTATTTTGGAGAAAAAGCCCGAATTGCCGCCAAACTCCAGCACAGTTTTGCAGTTGGGCAATTTTTTGAGCATTTCCGCAATGGCTGAGAATCTGGGAGTAACTTCAATTTTGTCGTGATAATCGCCCCATACGGAGCGGCGTCGTTTCTTGCGAATTTTTTGGATTTTCCCCGCCAGTTTTGCAAAGGAAACCTTTGTAAACGGGAACAGGTTTAGTCGCCTGCCAAACAAAATACACCTTGCTGCAAGCCGCCTTATAGCAGTGTATTTCAGGTTGTCCGATATCATCTCGTCGGGTATCTGGTGGATCATTTTGTAGATGTAATAGGCGTCTTCTATACGGTTATATATCCGCGGCGAAAGCAGCCTGGCCCAAAACGGATGGCGACACCACGATTTCAGTATTGAAAAAAACGAGGTGTCGTATAACTGTATGAGATTTATATCCCAACCCCTGGCCCGGAGTAAAAGCGGAAAATGCATCATCTGCTGAAATTCCTGCAGCCCGCGCCACCCCTTCACCACACCTGGGCGAATGGCCTTGGTTTTGATAAAACTTCCAAGGTCGATAAACTTAGGTTCGCCCTTAGAGAAGAGGATGTTAAAGCCGTGGGAATCGATGGTGGAATATCCGTATTTTGACGCTATGCGGTTGACTTCCAAAAGACACAGGCAGGCAGCTTTGTGCATCTCGAACGACCAGTTTTCCGGCAGGAGTATCGGCGAGATTTTCTCATGCTCCAACACGAGCGAACAGCCATCCACCGTGTAATCCGTAGCTCGTGTTTTTGGAAAAAGGTTCTTCGATTCCAGCTCCGCAATCAGGCCACTGTCCAACAGCTCTTGTATCTGCTGCTGCGCGTCGGGATATATGCCGCGAAAAATTCGGCCTTGCCATGAAAACACAAAGCCGTTGCGGTCCACCGAAGGCCTGGCCTGGATGTCGGGCGTGTCAATTTTCGTTGGCATTGGTGGTTCCTTCTTTTATTTCAGTTGCCCCAGCTCGGCCTAGCAGAGAGTAAATGCCGGTTATGGCTCGGACATTTAACTTGTGTATCGTCATGGCCAGCGGGCCTGCGTGTTGGCGGGCGATTTCCAGCTCCTCGGCGAACTGGTCGTGGTAATGACAGTCGCTTATGCTCACGCCAGCCCGTCGAAACGAGGAGATATGCTCATGCAGCGCAATGCCCTTGCTCTGCAAGCCCAGCTCCATCCAAAACGCGTAGTCGCTGGCGTATTTGTACTTGTCCGTCATGCCGCCGGTGGCTTGCCAGGCCCGCATTCGCCAAAATGTCGCCGGGGCGTTTACATAGTTCACGCAGCCCAGCAGCCAACGATTGTACCAGAAACCAGCTATGTTTTTGTAGCATGTAATCCAATTTCGGATCGGCTGAGATTGGCCATCCACAATGTCGCACCGGCCGTAGAGCCAATCGCGCTTGGGATATTTCTCGAACCCCGCCAGCACTTTGCCAAAAGCCCCGGGGGCGTAAAAATCGTCCGAGCACAAAAACCCGCCGATGTCTCCGCTGGCCTGCTCATAGCCAATTCGCAACGCGTGATACAACGAGCGGTCAGGCCCGGTGATAACCTTCAAGCCAGGCTGGCTGGCGTATTCGTCGAGAATTTCCAGCGTGCCGTCGGTCGAGCCGCCATCCTTTATAATGTGCTCGACCTCGAAGTCGCCCTTTTGCGACAGGACGCTGTCGATGGCCTGGCGGACATAGCGACGGTTGTTGAAAACCGGAGTTACGATGGAAATTTTTGTCATTTTGGTCGCACCATCATTTTGCGACGAAAGACAAGCCAACGTTTCGTCTCTTTGTCCAGCGTCCAGTTTTTATTGTTGCCGAAGATTCCTATCAGCTGGCGGAACTTTTGCAAGCCGATCGCGTCCTTGGGCTTGGGGCGACGGAGCAACACTACCTCGGGGGGATGCTCTTGCCATTGCCGAGAGCGGATAACTTCCATGGGCTTCTTCCGCAGGCTGTGGACATATCTGCCGGAAAAAGCTATGAGGATCGAGCTTTTTTCCGAAGCTGCGATCCACTGTCGAGATTTCTCGCCCGCCAGTTCGCCAGCCAAGGCCATGATCTCCGCGTCCCGGCCTCGGTTGTGTTTTTTGTAAAACTGCTCCTGCCAGCCGCCCCAGCTAGCCAGGGCTGCGGCGTTGTTCCGAACAATCAACGGCAGCTGAATCAGCAACATAGCAACAATAAGCAATGCTGCGAATTTCGGCAAGGGCAACATGGGTCTGGATAGCCTGGCCAGTTTTGTCAGCCAGCTGCCGAGCAGTTCGAAGCTCTTGAAAATGTAGTAGATGACAAATGGCAGGACATAAAACCAGTACCGTGGCATCATCGTCCAGCTGTTCATAGCCGATATCATCAGGGCTGCGTAGATAACGAGGAAGACTGCGGGGAAGACCAGCCCTCGCCCGCGGTGCTTGTAACATCGCCAAGCTGCCAGGGTCATCAGGGCGATAATCGCCCAGCCTAGTGCCCCGTTTCGCTGGGCCAGGGCCAGGTCCGAAAACAGCCTGCCGATGTTGTCGACGATGACGAACCATGCGTCGGTGAAACGAAACAGGCGACTTGGCGCCGGAGCATAGGGAGCCGCTTGCTGATAGGCCTGGGCGATTAGTTTGACATGAAACCACCCCGCCAGCACGCCCATCCCAAGCGTGCCGCAGCCTAGCAATCGCCAGCGGAATTTCTCGCTGATGAGCTGTCTTTCCAGCAAGGCCGCCGCCCCCACCGCCGCGATTGGAAGCACAGCTGGCACGCGCATAACGATGGCTGCGTAACCAGCCAACGCTGCGCCGGCCAGGCACCACTTGTTGGTTTTGGCGGCCCGCAGCAGAGCGACGATGACCCAGAACAGCAGAAACGACGGAGCCTCGGTAAGCACCCGCCGGGTGTTGTGATAAAAGTAGAAACTCATCGCCGTAGCGAAAACCACCAGCCGAGCCTGGAACCTGCTGGTCCATATCCATCGCTGACGATAAACCACCGCCAGCCCAGCCAGGCCACAGAGTAACATGCCCAGCTGCATCGCAAAATAATTCGACTCGCCAAAGATAGACATAATGCCCGCCAATAGCGCCGGAAACCCCGGCGACGCCACCAGCCGAGCCTGGCC
>QNCB01000113.1 GCA_003644335.1 Planctomycetota bacterium
ACCTGGAAAACAAGGGTTTTCGACGCTGTAAAGATTTGTGTAATTCTTTACTAATCAACTAGTTAACCAATCAACCAGCTACTCAAACCGGTCGGTTTGAATAAGTTACGTTTTTCGTAGCGTGGGCATCTTGCCCATGTTTTTTCTTTTTCTTTTCTTTTTACAACAATCCGTGTTTATCCGTGTGCATCCGTGGTTCGCTGTTTTTTTTTACTATCATTCGTGTTTATTCGTGTGCATCCGTGGTTCGCTTTTTTCTTTTTTGTTTTTACTGATAACTGATAACTGTTTTTAAACTCCTGTATGTCCAAAGCCGCCGGCGCCTCGTTTTGTTTCGTCGAGCTGTTCTACCTCGACCACCTCTGCCCGGGTTACAGGCCCGATTACCATCTGGGCGATTCTCATGCCGCGTTTTACGACGAAATTATCTCGGCCCATGTTGCCCAGTATCACGCAAACCTCGCCACGATAATCAGCGTCGATAGTGCCCGGCGCGTTTGGCAGCGTAATACCGTGCTTTATCGCCAAGCCACTCCGCGGACGAACCTGGGCTTCATAGCCCACAGGCAAAGCCATGTAAAACCCGCAAGGCACGAGCTTCACATCGCCAGGGGCAAGGGTAACCTCGCCATCGCAAGCGGCACAAATATCCATTCCAGCTGCGTGCGTAGACATGTACCTCGGCGGGTCAACATCGTCGCAACCAACTTTTCGGCGTATCTCTACTGTTATCGGACTTTTCATAGTATTTTCTCCATCAAAGAAAGGCTCACCTGCATCTTATAAAAATACGCGACTGTTCACAGCCACGCAACTACGCATTATGAAGCACATGAAGAGCATGAAGTTTTTTTGTTATCTAAAAAATCCGTGCAATCCCTTTCAATCCGTGAAATCTGTGGACTCCGATTAGGCAGGCTGGTTTTGTCATGCGCTGCGACCGGCTTCCCAGGCTGCCTCTTCCCGGGAGAAAAATTGCACGGGCTGTTTTTTGTATTCGTGTACCGTCCACAGTTCTCGGCGGTCGCCCAGATTGGCCTGGGCGGAGATTTCTTCTATGGCTTGAGTGCAATGCCCGCGGGTGTGGCTATGTATCATCGTGTACAGCGAGTAAGGCCAGGCTTGGCGAGGCGGGCGGAGGTAGCAATGACTCACCGCGGGGTGCTTGGCTGCGATGGCCCCAGCCTGGTTGACATGCTCCGCTTCAACACGCCAGGCGACCATGATATTGGCCTGGGCACCAGCCTGGCGGTGGGAAATCGAAGCTGCATAGCGACGCAACACCCCGGCGTGGAACAGTTCCCCAGCCAGGGCAAAGAGCCTGTCCTCAGCCAGACCAACCTTGCGGGCGATGGCTGCAAAAGGCCGGGTGTGACAGGGCAAATCGCACTGCAGTGCGCGGATAGCCTGGGCGTGTTCCTCCGAAATTTTCAGCCCAGACCTGGCTTGGCGTTGCTCGACAGCGGGGGGAGGCTCTGCGGTTTGCAACAGGCCCAGTTGGCCTGGCGCGTCGAAATTGAACCGGACATTGAGCTTGAATTGTCGCCTGGCTGGGAGAATCAGCCTGGCCCTCGCGCGGGACAACTTGGCGAGAGTTTCGACAGTGGATTCCAGCCCGAGCGAGCTGTCCGGCGAGCAAGCCAGGGTAAACCAAAGGTTATATTCGTCAGCTCGACTATAACAATGACTGACCCCCGGATGGGCTGAGACCACCGCCCCAGCCCGGTCGAGCAACTCCGACGACACGCGAAGCGCCACTAGCGAACGACTATAACCCAAAACTGAACTGTCGAAAACCCCGCCAATGTTCCGTATCAGCCCGGATAGTCGCATGGCTGAAACCAGGCCTATAACATCCGCCTCAGCAAGACCGACCCGACCAGCCAACCCCTGCCAAGGCCTATGCACCAGCGGCACATGCGACTGAATTACCCGCAAAATTTTACGATTCGATTCGTTCATTATAGGCAAATAGGCAATAGAAAAAACAGCAGAACACGAATAAAAAGCGAATAGCACGAATATATTTTGAGTTCAAAAAAAGATTCGTGTCATTCGTGGTATATCCCTTTTTAGGAGTATACAACATCGGACGAGTTAAAGCCCAGGCATTTTCACGCACACACCTCCCGGTTCCCGGGTGAGCGACCGGATTTTCTGGCGGGAGTTTTTCGCCTTTCAAACAAGCTGCCCTGAAAGGGCGAAACATACCAGCCCGCGACACCGGGCTGGTATACGTAGCAGACATAATTTTAAGATGCATTCGTTTGAGAAGCTCATTTTAACATCCGCATCGTAATGTGTATTAACTTTTCATTGCGAAATGCAAACTCCACTCTGGTTTTCGAGTATCTTATGACAACCAGGCCAGGATCTTTTGGGAAAGACTTCCTTTCCGTGGGCTTACCATAGGCTTGTAAAACATTTTCCAGAGTACTCCCCATGCGTACACCTTCGGGGGTTACTCCTTTGAACCGCTTGACGAGAGTCGCGTCACTCGAACAAAACCCTCCACACATAATTGCCGCTACTTTTTTGTTCCGGTTGAACAAAACGGCAAATCCCCCGCTTAAATATTCACAGGCTGTTCCTTGTCGGCGTTCCGGCTCTCCTATAGAGGCTATTAATTGGTCATATGTCATCCCAAAACATACCGCACCATAGCCCTTCCCAAGATAAATAACCTGATTTGTGGAATCATGACTTTTACCTTTGGCGACAATAGAGGACCGCTGGCTATCATCGTTCGCGTTTTCCTCATTCGACGAGTCTTGCCTAGGTGAATCGCACCCGATTAGCAGTACACAGAACACAACGATTGTAAATGATGTGGCAAAAATAAGCTTATTCATAGTATTTCTCCTCTTCAAAAAATAGATCAAACTTCCTCTTCCGCAGAGGTAGTGTCTTCAATATCGCTCTGCCGCAATTGCTTTTCCAGAGCGGAAACTCGCTTGGCTAATGCGGATATCGCGGCGTAGGCACCCAGGCCTATCAAGGCTGCGATCAGGCATGCGAAATACCATGGCTCGGTTTTCTTGCCTTGGATAAGTGCAATAATCGAAAGCAACGCAGCCAGGCCAAATGCGATGTATGATTGGACAGCGAGCAGCCACATGTTATATTTCGTTTTGCTTGCCATCTCGTTACCTTTCAACATTCCCTTTGATAGTTTAAATTTCCGCCTGGCTAGTAAACTAGAGGCAAGCCCAAACATAAATGCAAGTGCGAATAAAATCGCGAATGAAGCCTGCGGGGCAAGCCCCCACGCCTTTTCGATATACTCCGATAATTTGTCCATTATTCATTCCTATATTATGCCAATCGCAAAAATGTAGCCTAGCTGCCCTCAGCTGGGTTTAGCATTTTGTAGCGGATTTTTGCGTGTCTCGGCTTGGTGGTCCTGGCTTCCAGAATCTGCAAAATCCCCACGCCGCCTTCGCGGGTTTTGAAAATATAAGTAACTGGCATCTTGCCATGAGCTGTGAGAAAAACCGGATTGCCAGGCTTGCAAAACTTAAAAACGGTATCATTATAAGTACTCAGCTTCTCGGGCGTCATCGTTTCCCATGCTCCGCTTGAATTCGGCAAGGCGATAAGGTCAAACCCGACAATCCCACTAGCGGCAGGCCAACCGCCACCGGCGTCGACCCCGTGGGCTTCTGTCCACTTGATTACCTTTTTTGTGTTGTCGCCGGAGGAAGCCTCCTTCGGCGGCGTGATAAGTTTACCCGTGTCGAAGTCTACCAGGCAATTCTCGCCGGTGTGGTTTACCACGCATTCGATCACCGGGCCAAAAGTAGGCCTTTTCACCGGCGGTGCGACGGCGGGGGTGCCTGCCTCGATAGCTTTGGCCAGGGCCTGGGCCTGGGGCTGTGAGAACTTTCCGGTAATCACAGCTCGGTTGCTAAGCGGTGCCTGTATCGTCGGCGCGGATAGCACTTTCCCGTCGACCACAATGGCTAGGGTGTTTTTGACGTTGGCTTTGGTGAGGGCTGCGAAAAACTTCGCCCCGCGACTATCAAACTCAAATCCGACATCAGGGCGGGCGAACTGATCCGTTGTCGCAATGGCCCTCGTCAGGCCCCAGGCATTTTTACCCTTGCCCTGAAGCATCGTTTCGTCAGGCTTGTCGGAAACCAACAGATACATTTGCCCCTTGTACTCCCCCGTTACCAATTCAGGATTGGCCAACTCAGCTGCGACAGACAGCCAGCCATATGTCGGCATCCGCCCGCCAGCCTCTGAAACTCGGCTAGTCTTGGGCCAAAACCCAACATGCCCAGCTCCAAGCCAATTCATATAAAGAGCCAACTCCGCCTTGTCCACAGCGGCCCGCCTCGGCGCAATCCGAAACTCCAACTTACCACCCGCCGCAGCGGGGCGAGAATTTACATATTTTATCACATGCAATACTCGCTGGAGTTTCACGCCATCATCTGTTAGTTCGCTAACCGATACCACATTCAAAATCTCAGCCTGTTCTTTTCTGCCTGCTTGCCGATCCGCCCAGGCTTGCAACAGCGTTATCAGTGCCCGCTCGATTCGGCTGTTGAACGGTATCTTTTTAGCGTCCGGTTTTGTGGGATAGGTGTCGCCAATGAAAATATGTTTTGGAGTGCTTCTTTCCTCCAGCCCCTCCAGCCTATGGTCCAAGCAAAATGAATATTCCCGGCCCATGTGGTCAACAAGCACGATTGCTATTGTTCCTCCGTCTTGATGTATACCAGCCTTCTTGACAGCAACCGGCAAGAAAAGACCAAGCACTGCAGCGGCATCTTTTTCCGACAATTTCTCCAGCTGCGGTGTGGGTTTTTTTGCCCCAGCTGCCAATTCCGATGGTACGCTTTTGCTCCGCCACAATACAGGCCGCTTCACCTTCTTCGCTGGTAAGGGCGATTTCTTCGCCGCCACCGGCGCAGCTGCGGGGGTGTCGGCGAGTCGGGCGTTGATGTCTTTGGCTGCTTTGCGAAGGTGGGTCTCCAGGGAAATCGAGGGCGGCGAATTGCGTATTAAAAAATTCTTCCAGCCGGTTTTGGTCTTGACGAAGAACAGTACCAAATAAACTCCCTTGAGTTCCTTGGGGCCTATACATTTCACCGCAGCCACCTCGCCGCTGACGATTGATTCGTCTGGATACATCGTAAACAGCTTGCCAGTCATCTGTGTAAATCGCTCTCGCAATTCCATAGAAAAATGTGGCCAGGCATCTCGCCAGCCTTCGATATGATCCACGGACATAGCTTTCAACTTCGCGTCGTCTTTCTCTCGAATCGCTACCAGCATATGAAGGGCCAAGTCCTCCACGATTACATCTGGCGGAGCCTTCGCTACGGCGGGCCTTTTTGCCTTTGCGGGCAGCTTCACCTTCTTCGCTGGGGCTGGCGGCTCGGGCTTTTTCTTCGCCGCGGGTTTGGCTTTGCCCCAGGCGCCGGTGTGGCGGAAGTTGCCGTTGGAG
>QNCB01000114.1 GCA_003644335.1 Planctomycetota bacterium
GAGATTGTACGCCAGGCCCTGGCGGATAAGAGGCCTGGTCTCGGGCGGGAAAAGTTCGAGTATTCGCTGGATGGTTTGCGGCGCGGTCGAGGCGTGCACGGTTCCCAGCACGAGGTGGCCTGTCACCGCAGCTTGGAGAGCAGCCTGGAGTGTGTCGCGGTCTCGCATCTCGCCGATTAGCAGGATGTCTGGGTCTTCCCGCAGCATCGCGCGGGTAGCCTGGTTGAAGTCTGGCACGTCGATACCGATTTCCCGTTGGCTGACGAGGGCCTTTTTGTCCGTGTAGAGATATTCGATGGGGTCTTCGATGGTAACGATATGGCAACGGCGGGTCGCGTTGATATATTCCAGTATCGACGCGATGGTCGTGCTCTTGCCGCACCCCGTCGGGCCTGACAGCAGCACCAGGCCTTGCGTTTCGCGGGTGATTCGCTCGATATTTTCGGGCAGGTGCAGCTCTGCGAAGCTGGGGATATCGCGAGTAACGCGACGCACCGCCAGGGAGGGCAGGCCTCGCTGACGGAAGACATTTATGCGGAACCGGTCGCCAATGGAGTTTTCGCGAGCCAGGTCGACCTGGCCATTTTGGCCAAACGCCTCCCGCTGCTCCGGCGAGAGTAGGGCTGATATCATTTGGCTTATCTGCTCCGCGGTCAGAGGCTGTTCCTTAGCTGACCGCAAAGCTGAGCGGACGCGAAAAGTTGCGGGGGTGTTGACCTTGATATGCAGGTCCGACGCTCCGAGCTTGGCCATGGAAAGAAAATAGCCCGCCAGCCTGGCAGGAATTTCCTGCCTAGCTACCGGCGCGTCAACTGAGGGTTTTTCGCTCACTGCTCGTCTCCCTATGATTATTCGTAACTATTCAGACAAAAACAAGACCACGGATGAACACTGACAAACACGGATGTTTACCATGAAGCACATGGAGAACACAAAGTTTTTTGTTTTCCTCTTTTATCTTTCCCCAGCACTTGTTTGCAAAGCCTCAGAGAGTTGTTCGCCCCTGTAAAAAACTTTCGACATCCTAAATTTTTGCAAATAAGTGCTGGGGAAAGATACGGGGGGCATTGGTTATTGGCTATTCAATGGACATTGGATATTTGGGCATTGGGTATTTTCGTCATTGATTCTTCATTCGGGCTTCTTCATTCGGCATTGCTTCGCCATCCGTGGTTGCGTTGTTTTTACTGATTACTGACAACTGATTACTGACAACTTTTTAAATTCGCACCGGCACGCCATGGGCAGCCAGGTATTCTTTGGTCTCGGCGATGGAGTATGTTCCGAAGTGGAAGATGCTCGCAGCCAGGGCGGCGTCAGCCTGGCCTTGGGTTAGCACGTGGTATATATCTTCAGGCCCGCCCGCTCCACCGGACGCGATAACCGGTATGTTCACCGCCTGGGATACAGCCCGGGTTATCTCGATGTCGTACCCCTCCTGCGTGCCGTCGGCGTCCATTACGGTCAGCAGTATCTCGCCAGCTCCGCGACGTTCCATCTCCTGCGCCCAGGCCACAGCTTCATGACCAGTTGGCAACCTGCCGCCATTGATGAAAACTTCCCACGACTCGCCGCTGTCGGTCGCTATGCGTTTGGGATCGATAGCTACGACGATGCACTGCGAGCCAAACCGCCGGGCCGCAGCGGTGATGAAATCCGGGTCGCGCACGGCGGCGGAGTTTATCGAGACCTTGTCAGCTCCGGCGTTTAGCAGGTTTCGGCAGTCCTCGATGTTGCGAATGCCCCCGCCAACCGTCAGCGGCATAAAGACCTGCTCGGCGGCCTCGCGAACGATGTCAATTAGAATGTCCCGACTTTCATGGCTTGCGGTGATGTCCAGGAAGACCAGCTCGTCGGCACCGGCCTGCTCGTAGTTGCGCGATATCTCCACCGGGTCGCCCGCGTCGCGAAGGTCGAGAAAGTTCACGCCCTTTACAACTCTGCCACGGTCAACGTCCAAACACGGTATTATTCGTTTCGCAAGCATCTCGTATTTATCCTTAAAACAGACGACACATTGTACCGCCCCCCGCCAGCCAATGCCAGTGTGTGAGATTTTTTTGCGGCTTTCCGTAACTATTGTTTTGCACAGATTGTAACCGTGTGTGGCAGCATAAGATTTATTTCGGATTTCAGATTGCGGATTTCGGATTGTTTCACGGACCAGCTCAATCCGAAATCCAAAATCCGAAATTGCCCGGGATAACCAGCCAGTTTTATGCCCGCACGCGATGTCCAACGGTAAGACCAGGATTTAATCTCCAACGCCACTGCCGATTAATGACAACTGGCATTTTACAGACAAAGAGTGTAGGCTGTCGCTTCGATATTGACGTTAAGGAATTGAAGCATGATAGATATTAAACTTATTCGTGAAAATCCCGCAGCTTACAAACACACTGCCACGGTGAAACAGTGCAACATCGACATCGACGAACTCCTGGCTGTGGACGAGCAGTTGCTCCAGGCCCGGCGAGAGTTGCAAGAGGTCAAGACCGCCCAAAACGCCGCGGGCAAGGAGGTGGCTTCGCTGCCAAAGGACGAAAAACCCGCCGCCATCGCCAGGCTGGGCGAACTGAAATCTCGCGCTAAAAAACTTTCCGAGCAGGTGGATAACCTCGAACCGAAGTTTGAAGAGCTGATGTTGCTCGTGCCGCAGATTCCCGCCCCGGAGGCACCCGTCGGCAAGGACGAGTCTGACAATGTTGAGGTTCGCAAGGTCGGCGAGATTCGCGAGTTTGACTTCGAGCCAAGGGATCATGTCGCGCTGGGCGAGCTGCTGGACATCATCGACATTCCCCGCGCGGTCAAGCTGGCTGGGGCGAGGAATTATATCCTCAAGGGCGCTGGAGCCATGCTGCACCAGGCGGTGCTTCGCCTGGCGATGGATATGATTATCGACAAGGGGTATCAGCCCATGACCGTGCCGGTGTTGGTCAACGAAAATGTCATGGTCGGCACGGGCTATTTTCCGACAGGCCGAGACGACGCCTATCTTTGCGAACGCGATGGCCAGGCGCTGGTCGGCACAGCTGAGGTGCCAACGACAGCTTACTACGCGGACGAGATTCTCGGCCAGGCCCAGTTGCCCGTGAAGTTCGCAGCTATGAGTACATGCTTCCGTCGCGAAGCTGGCTCGGCGGGGAAAGACACCAAAGGCCTGTACCGCATACATTCGTTCGACAAGGTCGAGCAGGTGATACTCTGCCAAGCTGACCCAGCCGAGTCGGCCAGGCTGCACGAAGAAATTATCCGCAACGCCGAGGACTGCCTGGCTGCGATGGATTTGCCGTATCGCGTTATCGAGTGTTGCACCGGCGACATGGGCCTGGGCAAGGTTCGCATGTTCGACATCGAGACCTGGATGCCCAGCCGGGGCAGCTACAGCGAGACGCACTCAGCCAGCCGATTCCACGATTTCCAGTCGCGTCGGCTGAACATCCGCTACCGCGACGAAGCTGGGCACCTGCAGTTCGTCCACACGATGAACAACACCGTCATCGCCAGCCCGCGGATACTCATCCCGCTGTTGGAGCTGAACCAAAACGTCGACGGCAGCGTCAACATCCCCGAAGCACTGCAACCTTACATGGGCGGGATGAAAAAAATCGAACCGAAAATGTAGCTGTGAAAAAATGTAGCACACCCGCCCTCGGCTGTGAAGATGCGAGTTGTAGCACAGTCGGGGGCGACTGTGCTACATGAACAAAACACAGCCGGGGGCGACTGTGCTACATGATGTTGGTCTGAGGAGATGTAAATTATGAATCGTTATAGTTTGCAGTTGGGACTTTGTGTTGCGGCGCTGACGCTGTGTGCCGGAGCGGTTTTTGCCGCAGCCGGTCAAGACCCCGCTTTGGCCCGGGCTAGGGCGTTTGTGGAGCAGTCCGACAGATACCTTCACCACAGCAAGCTCCGCCGGGGCATGAAGGGCTACGGGCTTAGCGTTTTTGCCGGGACGAAGATAGCCAGGTTCGACGTCGAGATAATTTCGGTCGTGAAAAACTTCTCGCCCCGGCGGGACGTTATATTGGCGATGCTCGCAGGCCAGGGCCTGGCTGGGACGCGGGTAATCCAGGGCATGAGCGGCTCGCCGGTCTACATGAAAGACCCCGCTGACGGCAAGTTCAAGATGATCGGCGCCGTTGCGTATGGCTGGGGGCTGTCGAAAAAACCCCTGTGTGGCATTCAGCCTATTACGCAAATGTTGGCTATCTCCGGCGCGCTGAAGCAGTTCGACCCGAAACACAAACCAGCCTCGGGCAAAAAAGCCCAAGCCCGCCAAGCCCGCAGCAACTCCCAAGCCAGGCTGGACACCGCCGATTTTTTGCGAGTCGTCCTGGTTCCATCCAAGGGCAGCTTCAACGAGCTGTTCAAGGCAGGCCGTCGGGCAGTTGGTTCCTCGCCAGCGACGGGGCAGCTTGAGCCGCTGGGTATCCCGTTGCTGATGTCGGGTTGCTCGGGCCAGCTAATCAAAGAGCTGTCCGACTCTGGCGATGGGTTGTTCGGCGACAGTAGGTTGCAGCCGATGCAAGGAGGCGGACTGGGCCAGACGGACAAAGCAGCCCTGTCCAAGGTCAAACTCGCGCCGGGTTCGTCCATCGCGGTTCCGTTGGTTACCGGCGACGTCGGCTGGACTGCTTTCGGCACGGTTACGGACGTCGTGGGCGACGGCGTGCTGGCATTTGGCCATTCTTTCAACAGCGACGGCGAGGTGAACCTGCCGATAAGCACGGGCTATGTCCACACCATCGTTTCGACCCTGGTCAACAGTTTCAAGCTAGGCTCAGCTATCCGCCAGGTCGGCAAGCTGAGTCGCGACGAAACCGTCGGCATCGCTGGCACGGTCGGGCCTAAGGTGCGGATGATACCGATGAGCGTGTCGATGAATCAGCTCGGCGACAAGCGAAAGCTGACGTACTCGTACAAGATAGTCGACGAGTGGTCGTATACATCCAGGCTGGCAGGGGCGTTGGTGCAGGCTTCGGCCAGTGCTCTGCGGAACACGCCGAGACATCATCATATAGCGTACGAGGTGAATATCGACTTCGGCGAGCTTGGCAGGTATGTCGTGCATAATATAGAGACGGGTGCAAACCAGGGTTGGATGGGGGCCAGTTCGCGAGGTCTGGAGACAGCGGTTTCGGACCTGGTCAGGCCTATCGCAGCCCTGATGCAAAACCCGTTTGGTCCGGGGCCTGAGATTAAAAAAGTCGAGGTTAAGCTGGCTGTCAGCCCGGGCGATATCTCCGCGGAGATTATCGACTTTAGGCTCGACGAGCGAATGTACCGCCCTGGCGAGGTTGTCTGCGGCAAGGTTTTGCTGAAGAGGTTCCGCAAAGACAGACTGA
>QNCB01000115.1 GCA_003644335.1 Planctomycetota bacterium
GTTGCCGCACCACTGCCGTTGAACCCCAGCGGTGTGCGTGCCCTTCTTGGGATTATCCGTCCCGTCAACTGCGCCGATGGCTTGGCGGTTGGCATGGTCGCGAACCACAATCCACTGGGTACGATCTCGCATGCGACGCTCATCCCATTTGGCCGAGGCGAGAAAGCACTGCAATGTCCGTGGCACAACGCCAGCGCTCAAATCAATCCATTAGCCGCGTTATACCCACCAAACATATATTATTCACTTGTCAAATTTTGTCAGGCCCGAATTGTGCAACAGGCTCATCAGTAAACGCAAAAACAAAAGCAACTACGAAAAACACGAAAAAACGCGAAAGTATTTGTAACATGTAGCATGGCTGCCCTCGGCTGTTTTTTTTCGTAGCGTGGGCGTCTCGCCCATGCAAAAACGTGGCTGCAAACACCGCAACCACGGCACCGGGCCAAAAAATCCGTGAAACCGAAGGTTCACTAAATCCCTTCTAATCCGTGTAATCGGTGGATTCTTATTGGACATTGGGTATTTTGAGTCTGGGCATTTTTTCGAGCTTCGAAATTCGTTATTGGTTCCTCATTTGAGCTTTGTTATTCGTTGGTTTCAGCAGCCTTGCACTGCGGTTATCGCGGTGATTAGTACAATGTCCTCGACGCTGCAGCCCCTTGACAGGTCGTTGACGGGCTTGGCTGTGCCCAGCAGCAGCGGGCCTAGTGCGGTAGCTCGGCCCAGGCGTTCGACGAGTTTGTAGCCTATGTTGCCGCTGGATAGATCGGGGAAAATCAGCGTGTTGGCCTGGCCTGCTACGGGCGAGGCTGGGGCTTTTTTCTCGCCGATAGCTGGGACGATGGCGGCGTCTAGCTGCAGTTCGCCGTCCACTTTCAAGTCAGGCCTACGGTCGTGTATGATTTTCGTCGCGGTAATAACCTTTTGCACAGCTGGAGCGTAGGCGGAACCTTTGGTTGAGAAACTCAACATCGCTACCTGCGGCTCAACGTTCAGCAGCGACCGACAGGCCTCCGCTGCTGCGATGCCGATGTCAGCTAGCTGCTCAGCAGTCGGTTCGGGCAGCACGCCTGTGTCGGCGAATATCAGCGAGCCTCCCACGCCGACGTCTTTGATGACGGTGTTCATTATGCTGCACGAGCTGACCGTCTTGTTACCCTGGGCCAGGCCCACGCCGAACAGAGCACTGCGGACGGTGTCGCCCGTGGGACAAATGCTCCCAGCTACCATACCATCAACCCGGCCTGCTCCGACCATCATGCTGCCAAAATAAACGCAATTCGTAAGCATCTCCGCAGCAGCTTCACGCGCCAAACCCTTGGCTCGACGCTTCTCGAAAAGGGTATCGATGTACTTTTCGCGGTCGGCGTCGGTGAGATGATCGACGATATTAATCCCGTCGAGATTCGCCCCGAGCTCCTTGGCCTGGTGGGATATCCTGGCCTGGTCGCCGAGCAGGGTTATCGTTGCATAGCCTTCGGCTACGATGCGAGCGGCAGCCTGGATTACTCGGGGGTCGTCAGCTTCGGGCAGGACAATGTGCTTGTGCCCCGCTCGTGCCCGCTGGATAATACCATCCACAACTGCATTGCTCATATTGCCTTTACTCCTAAGTGCGTGTAGAATGTCTGCTAAAAGTTCAAGGGGGTTAGGTTACCTTCTGCAACTTGGCTTGTCGAGGAATTGATGGATAGAAAAAACTTTTTATTATGGGAGAAGGCCCAGGTCTTGTTAACTGCTGGTGTTTTGCTCGCTGCGGTGTACTACCTGCTCTGGCGGAGTTTTGTCGGGGCAGACCCGCAGGGACCTATGGTCTTTCTGCCGGCAGGTCGTTTCGGAGCGATGTTGCTGGCGGGTGTAATGCTTTGCTTGCTTGGGGCCATAGCTGGGCTTACCACTACGCGCAGCAGGCCTGCCGGTGCTATCCTCGCAGCATTGCTTGCCGCTGGCGGGCTGGCGTTGCGGTCGCCTCAGATGAAGCCTTTGTTATGGATACGCTCCGGGCATCTTGGCAGCTTGTTTGGACAGATGATTTTGGAGATATTGTTTTTCGCAGCGGTGTTGTTCCTGGCTACGGTCCTGGCCAGAGTTACTCGCGGGTTTGTGAGGCGATTCAAACCCAGCTGGGTCTGGTCGGACCCGCTGACGGCACTTGGCCCAGAGCATCGCAAGGCACTTAGCAAAGCGGGTATCGTTTCCTTGCCAAGCCAGGGGAAGACTGGAGAGAACACCGCCCATGTCAGCAGGGCAGAGCTTCGTCGAAGCCTGGCCTGTCTGTTTAGCGGCGTTGCGATGGGGATTATTCTGGTCTCGATAATAATGCAGTCCACCCTTCGCGGGCAGGTGCTCTTCGCGTTGCTGGCGGGGTTTTATCTCGCAGCTTTGGGGGCGAGACATTTCTTTCCCGCTCGCAGTGTGGCTGTGGCCTGGGCTATGCCTTTGGTCGTGGCGATAATTTTTTACATACTCGCAGCTATCTCCGCCAGCGGCAGCCCGACTGGGTTCTGGGCCTCAGCTGGGCCTCAGTTCCAGGCCTTGCCTATAGATTGGCTTTCCGCTGGGGGCAGCGGAGCGGTACTGGGGTTCTGGACAGCGGGAAGAATGCTTGAGCTACGAGCGTTCGAGCATCTCATATCGCTCGAGGTGGATTGATGTTGTCTGCACGTTATTCATGTAGCACTGCCGCCCCCGGCTGTGGTCGTGGCTTGGGCGTCTTGCCCAAGTTTTTTTCGCTCTTTTTGTTTTGTGGCGTAGCGGCCCTGTCTGGATGTGGTTCGCCGAAGCAGCCTTTCGTTACGCCCGAGCGACTCGAGCGCGGGCTGGTGCTGGTACTGCCCGGCATCGAGGGACGGAGCTATCTCAACGAGCACATCTGCCAAGGCCTAAGCGCCGGCGGGGTAAACTGGGCAATCGAGATTTTCGACTGGACCAGCAAATATGGCCCACTCTACAACCAGCGCGCCCAGGAAACCAACCGGCGAAAAGCCCAGGACATTGCCGATCGTATCGGGCGATACAAGTTGGCTTTCCCCGACAGGCCCGTGATGCTCGTAGGCCATAGCGGCGGTGGAGCCATGGCGGTCTGGACAGCGGAAGTTCTTGGCCCGGAGCAAACCATCGAGGGGGCAGTGTTGATAAATCCGTCGCTCTCGCCGCAGTATCCGCTGGGCGGCGCCTTGGGCAAAACCAAGCGGGGAATCGTGCTGTTCTACTCGCCCAAGGACTGGGTGCTGCTGGGCATCGGCACGAGAGTCTACGGCACGATGGATGGCTTGCACAGCGTTTCAGCGGGTTATGTGGGGTTCGAGATACCGACAGACAGGCCAAGGATATATCGCAAACTTTACCAAATCGGCTGGACTAAAGACATGGCCAGGGCTGGCAATAGCGGAAGCCATCTCTCAAGCGCAGCGGCGCGGTTCGTCTCGCGATATGTCGCACCGCTGGTGCTGGCGGAAAAATGGTCGAAAAACTACATGACCCGAGTCGAGGCACAGGATATGATACACACAACAGGCTCGCCAAGCGAATCGCCGGAATAACAGTGAATCGCACCATGAAGAACATGAAGGGCTTGAAGATTTTTTAAAAACAAAACAACTTCATGCTCTTCATGGTAAATTGTTTTTGTTTTTACTGATAACTGATTACTGATTACCTTAAAAAAATGCGAATATTATTGATACAACCTGAATATCAGGTAGCTGGGTTTGGTTTTAGGCTTGCGGCTATGCCCGAGCCTTTGCACCTGGAGATCCTGGCGGCGACCTTGCCGGAGCATGACGTGCGCATTTTCGATATGCGTATCGATGCGAACCTTATAGACAAGCTCGACAAGTTTCAGCCTGACGTTGTGGGCGTTACCGCTCTGACGACCGAGGTCTACACCGCTCGGGAAACCCTGATGATGGTGAAAAAATATTCCAACGACATTTTCACCGTCATCGGCGGGCACCACGCGACGCTCATGCCCGAGGATTTCCGCATTCAGCAAATCGACGCCATCGCCCTGGGCGAAGGCGAGTTCGTTTTCCCTCAGCTAATCCAAGCCATCGCAGCAGGCCAGGGCCTGGCCCGGGTGCCGAACCTTATCTGGCGAAATCGCGACGGACACTTCACCAGCAATGGCAGGGAGATGCCGCATGGCCGATCCATGGACGACCTGCCCCTGCCAAGGCGCGATCTGGTCGAACGGTATCGCGAAGATTATTTCTTCCTGTTTGACAAGCCCGACTCGTCCGTCGCCGCCAGCCGAGGCTGTCCGTATAAGTGCAACTTCTGCAGCGTGCACGAATTCTATGGAGGCAAGACCAGGCAAATGACCGCCAAGCGAGTCGTCGAGGAAATCCACCACGTCGACACGAAACACATCACTTTTGTGGACGACAATTTCCTGATGAATCACAAGCGCGAGAACGAGCTGGCAGACCTTATAAAGGCCGATGGTATCGACCTGAGTTTTTCCATGGAAGCTCGGACCGACTCGATAGCTGCCCGTCCGGAGCTGGTCGAAAAGTGGGTGGACATAGGCTTATATGCTACGCTGCTCGGGCTGGAAGGCGCTTCGGACAAAGCTCTTACCAACGTGAACAAGTCCAACAAACTCTCGGTCAACGACGAAGCTATTCGCATTCTCAAAGACAATGGCGTGATTATCTGGGGAGCGTTTATCGTAGACCCGATGTGGGATGTGGACGACTTCAAACAGCTTCGGGACTACGTACACGAAAAGGAAATTACCCACACGCAATTCACCGTGCTGACGCCATTGGTTGGCACGCAGCTATATCGCGAAAAGTTTAACGACTTGCTGACCTATGACTATACTTGCTACGACACGCTCCACGCGGTAACCCCAACCAAGCTGCCACGCGAGGAGTTCTATAAGCAATTCGCGGACATGTACAAGCAGCACGACGTCGGGCCTTACTACGACCTCGTCCGTGATGGCAAGCTGACCATAGACGACTGCAAACGTGGCAAGCGAATGCTCGACGCAATGAGCCATTGGGAATACTATCTCGACAAAGACCCAATCCTGGGCACCGTCAGAAAAAAAACCGACGCCCTGCCCGGAGCATTGGCAAGTAGGTCCAGAACGGCATCATGAAAACAGGCAAGTAGGCAATAGGAATAGGTTATGTTCGACAAAAAAACCTCACACCAGGGAATAGGCGTGGACACACGGCATGATCTTACTTACTCAAACTGACCGATTTTCAGCAATCCAACCGCGGGGTTGTTGACTGGTTGATTAGTTAACTGGTTAACTGGTAAAAGATTACAAAACAAATACGCCAAAGCTCTCTGTCCAGATAAGA
>QNCB01000116.1 GCA_003644335.1 Planctomycetota bacterium
CATAATATTGCTTCTATCTTTCCGTTTTTAATTAACAGGAAACCGTTTTGCGTTTATAGCGATGGCTGTTTTATTTTGCCAGAAACAGTACAGTAACTTGGGGTTTTCCCAATTCATAATAATAGGCCAAGGGGCATTCTTTAAGAAGTCTGTACCAGTTTTTTTTGCGACTCCTTGCCTTTTTGCCAAAATTCAAGGCAAAACGCCATAAATATACCAAGCACCAAACTGGCAACTCCAGCGAGAGCAACCATGCGTTTTTTCTTAGGCCCAACTGGCTCATCAGGCTTGAATGCCATCGAAACAGCCTTTACCTCTCCCAGCTCCATTGCCTTGGCAATGCGAGCTCCTTCTATTTTCGAGGCCAAAGTTGCATAGCCTTTCTTGGCAATATCCAGCTGTCGATTTAGTTCCGTAAGCTTTGTTCTTTTTGCGTTGATCGCCACTTTTAAGGTCTTCACTTTGGCCTCTAACCTCTTTACCATTTCTTTCGAATATGAAAGCGTGAATTCAATTTTTGCAATTTCTGTCTCAAGAGAATTTTTCTGGCTTTGAGCTGTTTTCAACCGACCATAAAAAAAATCATAATTGGCCTGTGCCATATTAAGATTTTCATTAAGTGTTTTTAATCTGTTATTGTCGGCAAAAACACTGTTCTCCAGAGCTACCCACTCTTTTTCCTGCTGTTTTAATTTCGAACTTAAAGACTGTCCGCGCGTTTCAAAAAAGTTATATCCACTTGTAAGGGATAAAAGTTCCCATACAGTAGATTCCGACAAATTCTCTGCTATTGGGCCTTGACGGTTTCTTAACATGTCCAAATTAACTCTTGAGTTTAGATTGGCTTTTGTAGATTCTCCTAGTTGTCTTATCTGGGCTAGGCGAACTTTATCATTTACCAGGTTTGTTTTTTTGCGTTCTACCTCTGCTCTCAGCAGCATTATTTTTGAATCATTTATAAAGTTCTCAACTTTTTTCCTGTTATTTTCGAGATTCTGCCTTGCCATTAAAACCTTTTGTCGCAATACGTTCTGCTCGTCACTTAAAGTCTCGTCAACAAAATACTCTTGGCCAAGTTTTTGAACATTAAAAGCCCCAAGCCAAGTGCCGTCTTTTGTCATAGCAGCAATATCGGCATCTACTTTCATTAGCTGCCTTTTCTTTTCTTGAAGCTTAAAGTCGAGTTCGTGGACCTTTGCATAATGCGCCTTGAGCTGACTAGAGTTTTCCTTCAACTCTATTTCCGTAAGCAAAAGTTGTTCTTTAACGTCAAAATCCTTTACCGCCTGCTCCGCCTTAATCAAGCTGCCTCCAACCAACTTGAACTGGTCTTCAATAAACTTTCCGGAACCCTTGAGTTCACCTGTAATTATCTCTAAGCTGTATTTGACATACTCATCAGCCCAGATATTTGCAATATCCTCAGCAGTACCGGGGTCTTTGTCTTTAACGGCCAGCTGTAGAATGTTGGTTTCTTCGGTATCTTCAACATCCAACTTCCGATAAAGCCCCTCAAGTGTTAAATTCTTATCCCACTTCCCCTCTAACTTTAGCCGATTTATCACCCTTTCTAATACAGCGTTGGATTTCAACAGAATCTTATGCGTAAGAATTGATATAGCCGGTCTCTGTGCAACATATGCTCCCGTTTTTGTTTTTTTAGAATTCAGGAAAATCTTGCTAGGCGAAAGGGCACTTTGTATCTTTGAAGGCATGATCATTACCGAGGCGGAAGCCTGGTAAACTTTCGGTAAAAGCAGGCTTAAAATTGCCGTTACGATAACAGCTATCAAAAAAGTGCCTATTATTAACTTTCTCCTTTTTACAATAATCTGAAAATAATCCATCAGGTTTATTTCATCTTCGTAGATATTTGCATTTTCCGAATCGTTATTTTCCAAATTTGCCATATTTTAACCTTTCAGTTATTAGTAATCAGTTGTCAGTTATCAAAAAAACTCTTTGTGTTCTCTGCGTTCTTTCACGGTAAAAATTGTTTTTGTTTTTCAATTAGTGTTCATTACTGTCCATTCGTGGTTCTTGTACTCTGGTCGGCTATAAAAAGAAAAATTCGAAGTAGCTGGACTCCGTCCCCGTCGGGTGTTTTTGTCGCCCGACAAATAGCACGCATCGAGTAGGCACACCTGGCTATTCCGCATATAGCTGTGGTGTCCCGGTGCATCCCGGTGCCATCCGCCATTCGCTAATACACATAAGGGTAAACAAAAAAACTGGTTGACTGGTTGATCCATTGAATGGGAAAAGATTACAAAAAACGGCACCAATCCGCCAGCTATATCTAATATCAAATATCCAAAAAACCGCGAGAGTTGGCCTTGTCCTTCGCAAATATCAAGCCAAGAACGCCCCGCTCACTCCGCTCACTATAGCCACCCGCCCGCCATGCGAAGTTGCATGACCTACGAGGAATAATTCTCGCCGGGGGATGAGGCGGCGAGAGTTTGTTTTTCGTAGGCTATTTTATCCTGCTCCTCGAAAACCGTATCCAGGGTGTGCTCGTCGAGCAGTCTGCCAAAAAGCGACACCCGCCTTCCGATAGCTTCCAGGGAGTCTTGTACCGGCACGTCGATTTCCACATGAATCAGCACCTTGGCCAATTGCGAGCGTACGGGGATGCTCAGGTGCATCGTATCTTCCGCTCCGTTATCTGTAGGCCTGCTGTACGTCAGTGTTTTTATCTCGTCGCTGGCGGGGTCGCGATATTGAATAACGATCCGCTCGAAGCCCATCTTGCGGGCCATCCTCCGCACAGCAAGCCACCATTGCTTAAACGTCCACGCCCGCTTGATGCGATTTTGCATATGTTCAAAATCTTTGCGGTCATTGCGAAACTCCCGCATGCGAGCGAGGTTGGACTGGACTTGCTCAAACATTTTCCGGAACCGCAGCACGCCAGCTATCCTGAACACAGCCAATAAAATAAGCATGGAAACCACGAGAACTATCAGCTCGCCACCCTCTTCCCGCAGGAACATCATCAGCGCAGCCAAGCCTACTATAGCCAGCGTGATCAGATACATTACGATGACGGTGTTGCGGTGATTCAAGCCCATATCGAGCAGGCGGTGGTGTATATGTCCGCGGTCGGCGGAGAAGATACTCCGCCGCTCCAATACCCGCCGCACGATCGATATCAGCATGTCGAAAAGGGGCAAGCCCAACGCCAGGGCGGGCAGGAGCAAGCCTACGACCGTGGCTACTTTCGCGGTACAAATAACGCTGGATGTCGCGAGGAAGAACCCCAGAAACATACTCCCGCTGTCGCCCAGGAATATCTTGGCTGGGTTGAAATTGAAGAAAAGAAAACCCACCAGACTCCCGAACAGGATCGCCATGAGAATCGCCATTGCCACCTGCCCGGTATAGGCGGAGAAGACGCCTATCACAACGCAGGTCGTCGCGCAAATCCCCGCGGACAGCCCGTCGAGTCCGTCGATAAGGTTCACCGCGTTGGTTATGCCGACGATCCAGAGTATCGTAACAGGCCAGGCCATCCAACCGAACCACCACCCAAACAAAGTAACCTGGTCGATGCGGATTCCATAGCTGCAAACGACGATAGCTGCGATTAGCTGGACGGCAAGTTTCGCACTTGCCCGCATTCCCCAAATGTCGTCAATCAGTCCGAAAAGGAAAACAAAGCCGCCGCAGACGAAGAGGACGAGAAGTTTGCTGTGCAGCTCCCTGAAAACCTCACTGGCGTGCGTGTCGAAGAGGAGCATGCCGACAGTAACCAGAATCAGTGAAACAAAGATAGCGACTCCGCCGATGCGAGGGGTCGGCAGAGCGTGCACGCTCCGGGTGTTTCTCGGTGCGAAAAGTTTGATCCTGTGCGCGAACCAGACCATCCCCTGCGTAACCACCAACCCCAGCAGCATCGCAGAAAGAAACACACCAGCGTATGTCCACAGCATTCTTTGCATAGCTACCAAAACTCACCAAAAGTGTTTTAGTCGTTCCAGTCAAGAGGGTAAGGTATGCCATCCACCACCGATTTGCAACAGGATTCTGGCTGGCGGACAGGTTGGTTGTGCGACATAAATTTGGGGCGGGGTTAGAATGCCTTTCAAACACACAGCCCGGCTCCGGGGGCTTACGCCCCCTGCTAAAATTTGGCCGGCCCTTCGGGGTTAAGCAGAAAAAAAGCGTGAACGGTGAGCTAATTGCAAAAATGTAGCCCAGCCGCCCTCGGCTGGGAAGGTCGTATGAAAAACACTGGAAATATAGCAAGTTCAACACAGCCGAGGGCGACTGTGCTACATTTCCGAATAGTTTTGCAATTGGCTCTGGTTACAAATAAATATTCCCTTCTCTGCGAACTCAGCGTCTCTGCGAGATAATTGCATATAGCCACACGAGCTGGCTTGATTTTGCGACGGAAAGGCTTTATAAAGGCTGCGATGTCCGAAGAACTTGAAAATATCGAAAACGCCGAAAAAATCCCTAACGTATTGGCTTGCGATTGCGGCAACAGCACCATCGCCCTGGGATGGGTGCATAGCGAGACGGTTTGCGACGCCCAGACATTTGCGTTGGACGCCCCAGCTGAGCTGGGCCAGGCCTTGTCTAAGCTATGGGCTAAGATGCCCCAGCCTAGGTGCGTCGCAGCTGCCAGCGTGAACCCCTCAGCGACGAAAGCTCTCCAAGCCAGCGTCAAACAGGCGACGGGCCAAGGCGTGCTGGTGGTAGGCCTGGACCTGCCCCTGCCGATAGAGGTTTCCCCAGCCCTGGCCAACCCCGAGCGAATCGGCACGGACAGGCTGTGTTGTGCGGTCGCAGCCTTCGACAAGCTAGGCTCAGCCTGTGTAGTCGCGGATTTCGGATCGGCTGCGACTATCGACTGCGTCAACGACGAGGGCGTCTTCATGGGCGGAGCGATTCTCCCGGGCCTAGCCATCGCGGCAGAAGCCCTGGGCGAGAAGACCGCACAGTTGCCCCGCGTGGAACTCGCCCAGCCTGATGGGGTTTTCGGCACGGACACCGCGGGGGCTATTCGACTTGGCCTGATCCGCGGAATGCGAGGCTCGCTGCGAGAGCTGACAGAAGCCTACGCCACCGAGCTTGGCACCTGGCCTGCCGTTATCATCACCGGCGGCGAGGCGAAACTCATCTGCCCAAACCCAGGCCAAAATGGCTTGGTACAAGCACTCGTGGAAGACCTCTGCCTCCGCGGCGTCGCGATGGCATACTACAAATCGCTGCTGCAAGAATAGACCTTTCAATTTCGGATTTTGGATTGCGGATTTCGGATTGGATACACGAGCAATCCGAAATCTGAAATCCAAAATCCGAAATA
>QNCB01000117.1 GCA_003644335.1 Planctomycetota bacterium
AATAACGCATTTATGTTTCCCAAGTCAATGACAGTTCGGGAAATAGCTGAGCTTATCGGCGCGACGGTCGAGGGCGACGCGGGTGTGGAAATCCGCGCCCTGTCGCCGATGGACCAGGCTGGGGCGGGTGAGCTGAGTTTCGCTCTCGACGCCAGGCGTCTAGCCAAGTTAAGCTCGTGCCAGGCCCAGGCGGTTATCGTCCCAAACGACGCGGAAGTTTCAGAGGCGTTTTGCGACAAGGTTCTCCTGCGGGTAGCCAGCGTCAACCGTGCCATGGCAAGTTTGCTGGGACACCTGGCCAGTTTGAATTTCCCCGCCGGCCAGGCCGGCGTGGACAGCTCAGCTGCGGTAGACCCCCAGGCCCAGCTTGCCAACGACGCAGCTATAGGCCCGTGCGCGGTGGTTCAGGCTGGTGCGAAGATCGGTGCCCGCTCGGTTATTTCAGCTGGGGCGTTCGTAGGGGCGGGCGTGGTCATCGGCGAAGACTGTCTTTTGTCCATGGGCGTGGTCGTGCGGGTTGGCTGCGTTTTGGGCAGCCGGGTTCGAGTGGGGCCAAACACCGTGATAGGCTCTGACGGGTTTGGCTATTTCTTCGAGGACGGCAAGCATTGGCGAGTGCCTCACGCGGGCAATGTCATCATCGAAGACGACGTGGAACTCGGAGCCTGCTGTTGCGTAGACCGGGCCAAGTTCGGCTCGACGACAATCGGCGCCGGCAGCAAGATAGACAACCTCGTGCAGATAGCCCACAATGTGCAGATCGGGCCAGGCTGTGTCATGGCTGCCCAAAGCGGCATCGCTGGCAGCAGCAAGCTAGGCTCGTTCGTGGTCATGGGTGGCGGGACGTCCGTCTCGGACAATGTTTTTATAGCAGACGGCGCGACATTCGGCGCCCGGGCTGGGATAGCTCAGAACGTTACCCAGAGCGGCGCTCAGATGGCGGGAACCCCAGCCAGGGACGGCAAGCAATTTATGCGGGAACTTTTCGCACTGAAAAAACTGCCCGACCTGCTCAGCAAGGTGCGGGACATGGAAAAAAGGATCAAGAAAATTGAATCCACAACGAACGATCAAGAAAAGCGTAGCGGTTGAAGGGCGAGGCCTGTTCAGCGGCAAAAAAAGCAAGCTGCGGTTTTGCCCAGCTATGGAAGACACCGGCGTGGTGTTCGTCCGGACGGACCTGGCCTCGGAGGTGGAGATACCGGCGGAGATAGATTTCGTCGCGCAGAGGCCTCACCGCACGACCAGCCTGGTCAAGGACAACGTGGCTGTGGAAACCGTCGAGCACGTCATGGCTGCGGTTTGGGCAGCGGACATTGACAACCTGCGAATCGAGGTTTCAGCTGAGGAGACGCCCTCGCTGGACGGCTCGGCCAGGCCTTTCGTCAAGGCTCTGGCCCAGGCGGGCCTGGACGAACAAGACCTCCCGCGCGAGCTGCACGTTATTGAAGAGCCGATCTTGGTATCCGACGGCGACGCTATGATAACCGCACTGCCCGGGCCTGGCGACTGCCTGGAGATTCTCTACGACCTGGAATACGCCATCCCCAGCATCGGTAAACAGCTGATGGATTTCAAACTCGGCAAGGATGACTTCGCCGGGCAGATAGCCCCCTCGCGAACGTTTCTGCTGGAGAGCGAAGCGAGGCAGTTCCAGGCGATGGGCCTGGGCGAACATCTCACAGCCTCGGACGTGTTGGTCATGGCTGACGATAGCCCGCTGGAAAATGAGCTGTTATTCCCCGACGAACATGTCCGCCATAAGATTCTCGACCTCATCGGCGACATTGCCTTGCTGGGCAGAAAATTGCGTGGGCGAATTATCGCCTGTCGCAGTGGCCATGGGTTGAATCATGAATTCGTTCGCAGGCTGGCAGAGGTGGTTGCAGCCAAGGAGTCCGCCGGGTCGCTTGCGGGCGAGCCTGTCATGGACATCCGCAAAATAATGCGATTGCTGCCGCACCGTTACCCATTCCTCATGATAGATCGCATAGTTTCCATCGAGGGCGACAGCCGGGCTGTGGGCATAAAAAACGTTACTATAAACGAGCCTTTCTTCCAGGGTCATTATCCCACCCTGCCCATTATGCCCGGCGTGATGATAGTCGAAGCGATGGCCCAGCTTTCAGGTATTTTGCTGGGCAGAAGGCTGGAACACACCGGCAAGGTAGCGGTGCTATTGAGTATGGACCGCGTGAAAATGCGCAGGCCAGTCCGCCCGGGCGACCAACTTGTGCTACACGCCGAAGCACTGCACGCACGCACGCGAACAGGCCATTGCAAATGCCGAGCAATGATAGGCGACGAACTGGCAGCGGAAGCAGAAATAAAGTTCATGCTAGTCGATAGTGAACCAATATAACGGCAGGATTCAGAAGTCAGGATTCAGAAGGGAAACGCATGGCCAAAGCAAATATTTCACCACATAGTATTGTTGAGAAAGGAGCCAAGCTCGCGCGAGACGTTGTCGTCGGGCCTTTTTGTTATATTGGCTCGGGCGTGAAAATCGGCAAAGGCTGTGTTATTGAGAACAATGTTACCATCGTGGGCAAGACCACGCTGGGTGAGCTGAACCATATATATCCCATGGCTGTGATCGGTGCGACGCTCGACGGCGACGAAACCCAGGGCGTCTGCCATCTCGGCTCGGCTAACAATCTCCGCGAACACGCGACTATCTACGCAGGCTCAGCCAAGCAACCCACCCGCGTCGGCAACGACAACCTCGTCATGATAGCCTGTCAGGTAGGCCCAGCTACACAAGTTGGCGACCACTGTATCTTCGCCAATTGCACGCATATCGCGGAGGAAGCCATCATCGAGGACTACGTTCGCACCAGTGCCTTTAGCTTCGTCGACCGTAGCGTCAGGCTCGGGGCCTATACGTTCACCGCGGGCTATGTGCAGGTAGACCACGACGCTCCGCCGTTCGCGATGATCCAAGGCTCGCCGTATCGCGTCCGCGGCGTCAACAGCCATAACCTCAAACAGTGTGGCTTTGGCGAGGAAGATATCCGGTCGCTCAAGCGGGCGTTCCGCGAGCTGTTCAACGGCTCGGGCGAAATGAAAACCGACGCCCTGGAACAACTGGCCTCGGATGGCCAGGCCAATCAATATGTCAAGACGCTGGTGAAATATCTCCAAGCCTGCAAACCCGGCGAGGGCAACGATGTCTAAAACCTCCCCCAGCCAAAGCAACATACACCACTCAGCCCGCGTTGCCCCTGACGCGACGGTCGGGCCTTTCTGCGTAATCGGGCCTGATGTTACCATAGGCCCGGGCAGCGTGCTGGGCAGAAGAGTTACCGTTACGGGCAACACGACCATAGGCTCGGGCAACGTCATTGGCGACGGCTGCGTTCTGGGGGCTGCGCCGCAAGACCTCAAATATCGCGGAGCCGACTCGCTGTTGGTGATAGGCCACAATAATCGCATCGGGCGGAACGTTACCATTCACATTGGCACCGAGCCTGGCGGATATGTTACCAGAATCGGCGACGATAATACGCTGCTCGAAGGTGTGCATGTTGCTCACGATTGTTTCGTGGACAATGGCGTGCATCTTGGGCGGGTCGTACAGTTGGCAGGCCATATCCTTGTGCGAGACGGAGCGGTGATGGAGGATATGTCCGGCGCGCACCACTTTGTGACGATAGGCCGATATGCCCGCATAGGCCCGCGGACGCCGGTTCGGCGGGACGTGCCGCCATTCACGAATTTTTTCACCGAAGACTATGGTTGGACTGCCCCGTCTGTCCGAGGCGTGCACGAAGCGGGCGTAGCCTCAGCCGGGCTGAAACGGGACGAGGAACTCGAGCTTCGCCGAGCACTGTCGGAGCTGTTCGAGGACGAGTCCGCTCTGCAAACCAAGATCGAACAGCTGGAGAACATGGGCGTCGAGGGCGAAGCTGCTGCCCTGTGCGAATTCTGTCAGCAAAGCCTGGCTGGGAAGTTCGGGCGACATCGCGAGTCGTTCCGAGGCCAGGTGCCTCCCGAAGCGATAGCAATTCTCTCGCCAGAAAAACTGGCAGCCATACAAAGAAATAAAAAGTAGGCAAAAGTCAGGAGTCAGAAGTCAGGAGTCAGGAGTCAGGAGTCAGAAGAAAGAAGAAACACACATCCAGTTTTTCTTTTTTTGCTTTTACTGATAACTGATAACTGATAACTGACCACTGATAACTTTTCCCCCTAGCTTTCCAGTTGCAGCGTAGCCAGGGCGGTCATTACGTCGTTGGTGTAGGTGAATATTTTGTCCAGGCCTGTTACCAGTAAGACGCCCCAGACCTGAGTGTTGACGTCGCAAATCGCGAGCTTACAGCCGGAGGCAATCATGATTTTCCGCAGCCTGAGCAGCTTGGCGATATTCGAACTGTTGACGAAGCCCACCGCGCCGAAGTTCAGCACGACGTTTTTAGGATCGCTTTCGAGCCTGTCCATCAGGGCGACTATCTCGTCGGTAAATTGTGGATCGTCCGCCAAATCGGCGACGATAATATCATCGGACCAATCTTGAATAACCATTCTTCTTCCTCGTTTATTTCAACTCACGCCCCGCTCGGGGCCCAGGCTGCAACAACACAATAGATAATTCAGCCGATGAGTCTATCCACTTTCGCCCGGCAGGTCAATGCTCATATTACGCCTGCTCGTATTACGCCGGACATTTCCACCTTGTATTGACGCGTATTTCCAAAATCCAAAGCATTTCCAAAATCCTTGTCGAATTGGCTTGGGCGTGGTATCATGCAGGGTTCTATCGCTATGGCAAAAAAGGAAAGTACAACATCGACCGGGAGCAGGGCTAAGGTTCCCGCTAAAGCTAAGGTTCCCGCCAAGGGCAAGGCTGCGAGTAAGCAGGCTAGCTCGCGGGCTTCTGCGCGGCAAAACAAAGTCCCCCCTCGGCCCAGGCGGGAAATCGTCGTCGTCGGAGCCAAGGAGCATAATCTGCGGAACATCGACGTCCGCATTCCGCGCGACAGGCTGGTCGTTATTACGGGCCTGAGCGGCTCGGGAAAATCCAGCCTCGCGTTCGACACACTCTATGCCGAGGGCCAACGCAAATATGTCGAATCGCTTTCCGCCTATGCTCGTCAGTTCCTGGCCCAGTTGTCCAAACCCGACGTCGAACACATTGAGGGCCTGCCGCCAACGGTCGCTATCGAACAGCGGTCGGGCAGTTCGAATCCGCGGTCGACCGTTGCTACGACGACTGAAATATACGATTACCTGCGTTTGCTTTTCGCCCGGGTTGGCTTGCCGCACTGCTGGATATGCGGCAAGGTTATCACCAGCCAGAC
>QNCB01000118.1 GCA_003644335.1 Planctomycetota bacterium
CAATGCCAGCACCGTCATCACCCAGACGATGACCTTTTTCGTGATGGAAAACTCTGCGATATTCACTCCGCTGCCCTCCTGGCTTGGAACACCACGGGCTTAATTTTCATGCCGTCGCGGAGATGATGCACGCCAGATGTCGCGACGATATCGCCGACCGTCAGGCCTGTGAGAACCTGGATATTTCCGTCCGCCATCGAGCCTACCTTTACATCTCGCCGGGCGACCCGAGCGGTTTTGGGGTCTTGAACCCAGACGAATCGCTCGCTGCCAGGGCCGGAGAAGACCGCGTTTACCGGCAGATAAAAGGCTTCGCTGTCATCCTTGGCGTCCAGCGGAATCTTGCCTTGCAGCGTAGCGGACATGCCCGGCAGGATTAGGCCTGGCTTGGGAGCGGGCATTATGAATGTTACGGCGTATGTTTTCGTCGTCGGGTCAGCGGTCTGCTCAGCTTCGAAATATGTTACAGCGAACCGCTTCCCCGGCAGGTCGTCGAAGGTGGCGAAGGTGCTTGTCTTGGCATCCTGTTCCGCTTTGGTGCCATTGCCGCGAACGAGAAACAGGACGCTCTCGGGAACGTCGACGATGACTTTGAGTTTCGTAACGTCTTGCAGTCTGAATATTTTTTCCTTCGCTGCGACGTCCTGATAAGTTTCCTTGAACTGCCAACCAATCTCGCCGGCGAAGGGTGCCCGCAATATCGTATCGTTCAGAGCTTTGCGGGTAATAGCAGCGTCAGCTTTGGCGACTTCGTAGTCTCGCCGGGCCTGCTCCACTTCCACTTCGGTGGCGACTTGTTTGTCGAAGGCTTCTCGCATTCGCGTGAGGTTCAAGCTGCGTTCGCGAACCCTGGCCATGGATGCATTGTATCTGTTCTGATAATCCTTCGGGTCGAGCTTGGCCAGGGGTTGGTTTGGCTTGACGGGTTGGCCTCGCTTGACGAGGATTTTGTCGATTCGGCCTGGCTGAAGAAACGACAGATTCGCCTCTTGAAACGCCTTGATGCGAGCGGGAAATGAGAGCGCCTTGAAAATACCAGGCGAGTCCAGCGTCATTAGTTTCACCGGACGGACGACTTCCGGCGGAGCTTGCTCTTTTTCACACGAAGTAAAAAGCATCCCAGCTGACGCTATGAAAACCATAACAAAAACACGAACGACCCCTGTGGAACTTGCCCTGTGAAACAACATTTTTTACCACCTTTCATTACCGACCCGAAAAGCTTACGGCAACAGACGAGTTGAATCAACATGTTATATGGAGCGTTCCAATGTGGCGGACGTCCAACGTGGCCACCAAGTTAATATCGCTATCGAAATCGATATTGTAACAGATATCGCAATCGATACCGATACTGATACCGATTTTAATTTCATCGTCTGGCGGTTTTTTTGTGTCTGTTTTTTTGCTTTTCTTTTGTCATTCCCGCGAAGCTTGGGCGGATTCAACTCCCAAGTGCGACACATGAGTCCGTTACGCCGCGCGGCTAAAGTATACAATATCGGGCGGTCTGAAGCCCAGGCATTTTCGCGGGCGGGTGTTTAGTTGGCTCTCAACAAAAACAACATGCTCGGCGGTGATTGCTGCAAACGACATTTTCTTCGGAAAATACTGCCGAATCAAGCCATTGGTATTTTCATTCGCTCCGCGTTCCCAGCTATGATATGGCTTGGCGAAGTAGCATTTGCAGCTGAGTTCCGCAGCGATTTTTTCGTGGCCCGCGAACTCCTTGCCGTTATCGAACGTCACCGTTTCGACGACTTCGCCTCTAAGTAGCCGCAGGATTTCGGCGGTAACCTGGTCGGCGAATTTCGTGGCTGTGTAGCCTATCAGCACGCGTCGGCTAAGGCGTTCGACGAGCGTAACCAGGTAGCCCGAGGCACCGACGCCGCAGACCAGGTCGGCTTCCCAGTCGCCGATGCGTGACCGCGACTCGACCACCTTTGGCCGCTGGTCAATATCCACGCGACCCCTTATTTTACCGCGCAGATCCTTGCTGCCACGCCGCTTGCGACGCTTCTTGTGCCCCTGCCGCAACTGTGTGTACCAGGTGCCGCCAGCCCGCTTGTCATCCCAGATGTACCGGTAAATTGTCTCGTGGCTCACGGTCAGGCCGGGGCCTTTGCGGTCGGTTTTCATGTAGCCCGCGATTTGCTCCGGCGACCATTGCTGTCGAAGTTTTGCCTCGATGTATGCGATGGTTTTGGCAGCCATCTTGATTGGCCTGGTTTTGTCGACCCGGCGTTGCCTGGCAAATTGCTGTGCCTGGCGAGGCCTGTATCCGCGCTGCCCGGTGTTGCGATCGATCTCTCTGTAGAGCGTGGATCGAGGACGGCCTAGTTGTCGTGCGATTTTTGTCATTGGTAATTTTGCTTGTCGTAGGGCGTATAATTGGTTACGCTCATCTTCGGTGAGTTGGCTGTAGTTGTGTCCCATCAAATGCTCCTGTGAGTGTTTTGATAATTGGTGAGGGACATTCTACCCGCTCACCATTTATATTCCACTCATGTGTCGCACTTGGGAGTTGAATCCGCCTGTCTCCTATTTGCTTTTTTCTTATTTTTCGAACCGTATCGTCGCAATCTCCGCTTTCCGCATCGGAACCGTCAGCGTGCCGCGGCTTATCTTCAGCGGTTCGCCTTCGGTCTCTTCCGCCATATCCACTTTCGCCGCCGATTTGAACGGAAGCGTCGTCTTGATCTTCGCGTTGATCGGCTCATCTGTCGTATTCCAGATACGCAGAACCGTTCCCTCGCCGTCCTCGCTCTGGCAGAGCGCGGAGAGCATGACTTTGCCTTCCGGCTCGATCTTGAAGAACGATTGTCTGGGCGGCAGTTCCCCCGCTTTGGCAGGCCCCTGAATGGCGCGGACAGGTGTTTTGAAGTCATACGCCTCCGTCATCACATTGCCCTCGCGCCAGTCGCCGGCGTGCGGACAGACCGAGTAGTTGAACTCAATCGGGCCGGGCAGATGCTTGCCGAGGTGCATTGCTTTTTCATCCGGTGTCAGGTTGGAGTTCGTGGTAACGTAATATTCGCCGTAGGTGCGCAGCAGGGTGAGCGCCGCCGTTCGCCGCGGATCATCCCAGACGGTGTATTCGCGCATCCCTTTATTCAATACCGCCAGCCCGGCTTTGCCGTCAGATATATCAATAAAGTTCTGCATCGGCTGATAGGGGTAATGCCCCTCGGCATTGTCGGCCGTCTGCGTCCACAGGAAGTTGCGCTCTTCAACCGCATAGGTGGTCTCGACCGAAACCGTGTCGGTTTTGATGTCACTGGGGAACATCGCCAGCAGGCGATGATCTTTGACCCGGTTGTCCACCCGGGTGCGGATATCCACACGCCGCCCGCCCTTCGCCAAGGTCAGCCAGACGGTAATCGGAATGTCCACCTGCTCGCGCGAACGGTACCAACCGTCCACAGCCTCTTTCGGCACGGGCATTTGCAGTTCAATGCGATAGATGCCGCGCATGGGGTTCGACTCGGCCATGACGATGGTCGCATTGAGACCCAAACTGGTAAACGCCTCATCCTGATAAACCGGACGGTCATGATGCGCATCCCCGGATGAGAGACGATCATCGAAATAGTGCAAGCCCGCATAGGTGCGCTTGTTTTTCTTGTCCGTCAGATCAAAACTTCCGTTGGAGTTGATCTGCACTTTGAGGAACCGGTTCTCCAGCACGCCGCCGGGCTGGGCAATATGCCCACGGACAGGGCCGGGGTGGGGGAGTTGCACATAGCGCGGCGCATGCTTGCGAATCGTGAAACTGCGATAGCCCATGGCGGGCAGATCAGCCGTCATCAGAATCCGGTGACGCTTGACCTTGACGACCGAACCGGGGGAACGCATTTCGTGCTCAAGCGCGATTTTTGTCTCCTGGAAGTCGGTTACAGAAAATGGAACCTCCTTGCCCTTCTCATCGAGCACATCGAACAGATACGGTGTGGCAACACCGGTCGGCAGACGGTTGAAGTCCTGATCGAACAGGTTGCGGGGCAGATCCAGCACAAACTGCTGTACGCCGCTGCGGGCATACGGAAGCGTGTTGAACACGGTCAGCGTCTGATCGTTCTCTTCGCAATGCGAATGGTCGATCTTTGCCCATAGCCCCTCACAGGCGCGACGGCTGACCTCTTCAGCCACGGTCTGCACCTGCCTGAAACGGTAGCACATGTCCTTATGGGCATCGTCAACCGCTGCGCCGCAAATGGAGTCGTGCGACTGATTCTTGAGCAGGTCGAGCCAGGCAGCATCCAGACTGGTGCGCGGATATCTCGATCCGCAGGCCTCGGCGAAACTGGCCAGCGGTTCCGCCAGCAGAATCATCTCTGTCTCGGCTGTGTCGTTGAGCATCTTCAAATCTACACGGGCCGACTGCGACATGCCAAACAGACCATTCCATCCGAACTCAACCAACGTATTACGCAACTCGCCCCGCTCGACATGAATATCGCAGCCTTCCACTTCCTTCGCAATGGCATCCACACATTCATCCATCGTGGATTGCACAATCTCGGTGTCATCGAGCAGACCGTTGAGGCGTTCGATCAGTTTCGGCTGATCCACCCACGGCACACTGTTGTCCTCCATATCGTATCCGATGATATGCCTGCCGACAGCATACTTGTACGCCTGATCACGGAAGATCTGGTAGCCCTTCAGAATCGCCTTAGAGCTGCGCGGGATGGATGCCTGCGCGGTCATCGCCTTAAAGCCCATCTGACAAAGCTTATTATCCGCCATATGGATCGGCTGATCCGCGCTGTCGTATTCATAGCTGTTCATCGCCGCCACCGGGTCGTTTCCCGTGCCGAGGACAATCGGCATGTAGGCAAAGTACCACCAGTTGGTTCGCGTCACTTCATCGTGACCGCGCACGAGAAGCACCCGCGAGCCGTCGGGAGCCTCCCACCAGCAAACGGGAGGCTGCTGATATCGCGTCGTCCCACGATAAAACGTGGCACTGTCGATGCCAAAACCCTTGTATATCTGCGGCAACTGCGCCGGCTGACCATACCCCGTGGCGGTGTAGCCCGCCCGCATGGTGCCGCCGAACGGCTTGGCAACCCTGCGCCCAATCAGCAGATTGCGAATCATTGCCTCCGGCATAACCAGATTAGTTTCCGGCAGCGTATACCACGCCACGGTAGGCGTGCGACCCGCCGAAACCAACGCCTTAAGACGCTCGAACATCTCAGGCCGAACGGACATGTAGTCCTCCAGCACCACCGCCCCGCCATCCAGCATGTAGTGGCGGAAATTCGGATCCGCCTCCAGCTTCTCGA
>QNCB01000119.1 GCA_003644335.1 Planctomycetota bacterium
AAGGTAGGCCTGGGCAGCAAAGAGGGCAAACGAGTCTTTCGCTGCGCGCCGATACATCATCATTTTCACCTCGGCGGCACACCCAACACAAAAATCGTCATCCGGTTCTGGATAGCAGGAGCAATCCTGGCCGCCCTGGCCCTGGCGGCACTGAAACTTCGGTAGATTAGAAACAAATCCGAATATCGAATTTCGATATTGTTTCAAATTGTGGTTTATGAGAAACTAGAGCCAATTGGAGAATGGCATGGCTACGGACGCAGCTGCGACACAACTTGAAGGCAGAACCCTCTGGGTTCCGAGAATGACATACGCCGGGGCCAGGCTCTTTGCCGCGGTGTTGCGGTCGGTGGGGGTAAACGCCTGCGTCTCGCCGCCTTCGAATGAACGAACGCTCGAGCTGGGCGGGCTGTACACATCCGGCGAGGAATGCTATCCGGAGAAAATCACGCTCGGCGATTTCCTGCGAGTGCTGGAAGAAAACGGCCCGGACAAAACCGCGTTTTTCATGCCCACAGCGGAGGGGCCTTGCCGGTTCGGCCAATATGCTCCGTATCTGCGACATGTGCTGGACGAAATGGGTCATACCGAAGTGCCGATAATTTCTCCCACCAGCAAGGACGGCTACGACGGCATTGGCCAAACGCGAGGCAAGGGCATGGAGATGGTCCGCTCGCTTTGGCGCGGGGTTATCTGCGGCGACGTTCTGGTCAAAATGCTCCTGCGGACGCGCCCCTACGAAACGCGGGTCGGTGCCGCGGATGAAGCCTTTGAAAATTCGCTGGAGCTTGTCGAACAGGTGTTGCAACAGCCTGACCTGTCCGCCCGGGCCAGGCTGGGCGAGTTGGTCTTGGCCCTGAAGAAGGCTCGCGAACTTTATCACGCGGTCCCAGCTGAGTATGTGCGGGACAGGCCTCTCATTGGGGTCGTGGGCGAAATTTTCTGTCGGATGAACACTTTTAGCAATTACGAAGCCGTCCGCAAAATCGAATCGCATGGCGGGGAGTGTTGGCTGAGCGACACCGGCGAATGGGTCTGGTATACCAACTGGTCGCAGCTGGCTATGCTTCGGCGGGACGGCAAGCGATTTTCGCTGTCCATGCTCGGCGCGAAGCTGAAAAACAAGGTACAACGCGACGACGAGAACGCGCTGGTCGGGCCTTTTACGGAAGACTTCGTGGGCTATGAAGAGCCTCACGACCTCGAGGGCGAGGTGCTGAAACCAGCCTGGCCTTACCTGCCAGCTGACGGTGCGCTGGGCGAGATGGTGCTGTCCATCGGCAAGAGTATTTACATGCATGGCAAGGGTGCGGACGGCATAATCGACATCAGCCCGTTCTCTTGCATGAACGGCATTATCACCGAAGCTGTCTACCATGACGTCTCCCGCGACTACGACCAGCTGCCCATCCGAAACTTTTATTTCGACGCGTCCAGCTCGAACATGGAGCGGGATCTGGATATTTTCATGGAGCTGGCGGAAAGCTATCGCCGAAGAAAAAAAACAAAGCGAACATACCCGGAAGGTTTTAAAAAGTAGTCAGAAGTCAGGATTCAGGAGTCAGTAAAAACAACAACTGATAACTTCTTCACAAAGGAATGCGATATGATAGAACAGGTCTCCGACGCCGACGTTTGCCAGGCTGGGTCTTGCTCGACTTGCTGCGATTGCGACGCAGCTACGGATCCGATGGAAGAACATCGCAAGACCATGCGGCGGTTCGTGGAACTCTACAACGACCTGCCGGCCAAGACCGAAGCGACCTGTCCACTCTGCCGAAAAGTCTGCCCAGCGGTTTTCGATCGGCATGGCCAACAGGTCGTGCTGAAGTTCGACTGCCCGACCTGCGGCGACAAGGCTCCGGCGATAGTCCATCACGACGCGATCTGGACGCAGACCAAAAGCGATTGGCCAAAAAGTCCGACCCACACCCACAAAGGCGTGCCGATTCGCCCAGCCCTGCGCAGGCTGCCCAGAACCGTCCAAACCCTCTGCCACGACTGCGGCGCCATTATCGTAGGCCGATATTTCGTGCAGGACGGTGCGGTCTATATCGAAAAATCCTGCCCGGAACACGGCTACTTCCGAGACAAAATAAACGACAACGCCCTGATATATTCCAAAGCGGCCTGGTGGTCGTTCGAGGAACAACCAGGCCATGAGCACCCCCAACGCCCAGGCTTGGCACACTGCCCAAGCGAGTGCGGAATATGCTCCCAACACCAATCCGGCACGGTACTGGCCCAGTTAGACCTCACCAACCGCTGCAACATGAACTGCCCAATCTGCTTCGCCAACGCCAACGCCTCGGGGTTTATCTTCGAGCCGAGCTACGACGAAATCGTCAAGCAAATGGAGGTTCTCCGCAACTTCAAGCCGATCCCGGCCACGGCCATCCAGTTCTCCGGCGGCGAGCCTACGATACACCCGGACTTCCTGAAAATTATCGCCAAGGCCAATGAGCTGGGCTTTAGCCATGTCCAGATAGCGACCAACGGTATACGCATGGCCGACCTGGACTTCGCCCGCCAAGCGGCCCAGGCTGGGCTGCACACGCTGTATCTCCAGTTCGACGGCGTGGGCGAGGAAGCCTATCGCGACACGCGGAACCATCCGGGCATCTGGCAGAAGAAGCTCGACGCCATCGCCAACTGTCGCGAAATCGGCATGAAAGTCTGCCTCGTGCCGACGCTGATAAAAAATATCACCGACAGCCAAATCCCCGCGATCCTCCAATTCGCCATCGACAATATCGACGTAATCGGCGGGATAAGTTGGCAGCCCGTGAGCTTCACCGGACGGATGAGCGTGGACGAACTTGCCAAGCACCGCTACACGCTGGGCGACCTGGCGAAGGACCTGGGCGAGATCGACGGCATTGAGCCGTTGCGGGATTTTTACCCCATCGGCCTGATTACGCCGCTGTCGAACCTGATGGAAGCCATCGACAACAAGCCCAAGATTCGCTCGAGTTCGCATACCGATTGCGCGTGCGGCACATATCTGCTGGTGAGTCCGACGGGGAAAATTTACCCCTTCCCAGCCGTGCTGAATGTCGCGGGGCTTTTCTGCGAAATGAACGACCTGGCCTTCCGCATCAAAGAGCGCGGGCGGTTCACCTGGCTGGACAAAGTCAGGCTGTATCGCATGTTCAAGCGGCACTGGAACCCCGAAGGCGCGCCGGGCGACCTTACAGTGGGCAAGCTCATCACGACGATGATGGGCATGATCGACAAGAAGTCAGGCCGAGGCAAGGCGGGCAAGACGAACTACCGCACACTGCTCTGCGCGGGGATGCACTTCCAGGACAAACACAACTACGATGTCGAGCGATCCAGACGCTGCGTGATTCTCTACTCGACCCCAGCTGGCGTGTTCCCATTCTGCACACACAACTGCGGCCCGGAGTACCGCTACCTGTCCCAGGCCAGCTTTGCCAAACCCATAAACAAACCCGAACCAGCAAAACCCGAACCCGCAAAAGCCATGTAGCACAGTCGCCCTCGGCTGTGGTTTTTTTACCCCGGAGCGACTGTCTTGATGGTCAAGTGAAAAAAATAAAATATTTCGGGTTTCTGGCAAGCTGCGAAAAATAATTCGGGGCCCTGGACGAAAAAATCTCCCCCCCATAACCCAAATTTTATCGTCCACCCAAATGATTTTTCGCAGCTTGCCAAAACTGGTCATCAAGGTACAATCGTTAACAAAGTTCCGGTTGCCAGGGCTGATTTCTCTGCAACATAATGTTCAAAATGATAAGCAATTTTCGCATCGCAGCAACAAGAGCTACGATTTTTTTCTTGCCGCTCTCGACCAGCCTTTGATAGTACGTTCGAATTTTCGGGTTGTGTCGGATGGCCACCAGCGTGGCCATGTACAAGGCGTTTCGCACCGGCGTTCTGCCTCCGCGAATTCTCCGATAGCCTCGGAACTTTCCGCTGTCGCAGTTCATCGGAGCCACGCCGACCAGAGCTGCGATCGCCCTTCGATTCAGCTCGCCGAGTTCCGGCAATTCAGCCAGCAGCGTGTTGCAAATTACATCGCCGACGCCCGGGACGCTTTTGAGCAGCTCAGCTTTTTTCGTCCATTGCGACGACTCGGCAATCGCCAGGCCAAGCTGATCGTCGATGTCTTTGATCTGCTGTTTTATGAGATCGAGAATCATCTGTATACTTTGACGAATACCCTTGTTTTTAGCCTGATGCATGCGGTTCAGTTCAGCGGTTCGCATGCGAATCAGCTGGCGTCTGCGAGCGACGATAGCTTTGACTTTCAAAGTATTTTCGTCGCCAATGGGCCTCGCTGGTGGCTGAAGTTTTTGTGCAAACAGAGCCAGGGCCTTGGCGTCGATGCGGTCGGTTTTCGCGAGCCTGCCCGTGGCCGATGTAAACAAACGGGTACGCCTCGGGTTGACCACCGCGGTCGACAAATCATTGGCCTGGAGCTCAGCTGCCAGCTGCGTTTCATAGCCACCGGTAGCTTCGATGACGATCAGTTTGACGCTCAGCTTTTTGAGTTTGACAATTAGCTTGGCGATGTCCTCCGCAGCCGAACCGGTTTGAAACGCGGTGTTGTCTGGCAGGATGTGAATGTCAAAATGATCTTTCGCTACGTCGATTCCAACAAAATAATTCGTGTCCATGGTGCATCCTTCCTTGCAAATGCGGGTTCAGCTATTACACTGTCCCTAGCGACTGTACGGATTGAACAATGAAGGCTGCGGCGGATCCAGCTTCGGGTCGGGCTTTTCGCCCAAGGGGTTAACGATCTCGCCGCAGCCGGCATTGCTCTGGTTCGCCAAAGCAATGCCACACAAATACATCCTACCATCAATCAGCAGCCAAAAATATAAGATACAAGGGCTAATATATCTTAGCCTGGCCTTTCAGGCTGAGAAACAACATACACTTCCATTCTGTCATAACTCTTCAAAATTTATTGAAAGACCGTAAACGGTTACAAAAAAAAATGGATCCCCGCTTTCGCGGGGATGACAAAGAAAAAGAAAAAATGGATTCCCGCCTGCGCGGGAATGACAAGAAGACCAGTCAACCAATTAACTAGTCAACCAATCAACCAGTCCACCAGTCAACCAGTCAACCAATCAACCAGTCAACTATTTAACAACCAGGTTTACCAGTCGGCTTGGGATTATGATTTTTTTGACGACGGTTTTTTCGCCGATGGCTGTGGCGACTTTTTCCTGGGCCATCGCAGCGGTGAGGATGTCAGCCTGCGGAGCATCGACGGG
>QNCB01000120.1 GCA_003644335.1 Planctomycetota bacterium
AACTTCGAGTATCTCTTCATTCGACTGGGGATCAATAATACATCCGGGACTGGCAATCGGAAGTAATACCGCCCGCTCAATTCCAAGGGTGTCGTAACGTTTTATCAGCTCATCCGGCAAAGTAACATGCGTAACCCCATCTAAGGCCGGGGGTTGAAAAAGTCGGGTGTGACCGTGAATATCAATAAACATATTCTTCTCCTATTAGTTTTTATTAACATTATTTTATATAAAAATCTTACACTACAAAATCTTCAATAATTTTCGTATAGACAGCAACGGCTTTGTTGATGTCTGTAATATCTATGTACTCATCCGGCTGATGAGCCAATTCGGTTTTACCGGGACCAAAAACAATCACAGGGGCATTTAGTTCCTTAAAATAAGGACCATCCGTGGAAAAATTTATCGAACTCACTTCATCAATTTCAGCTATATCAGAAACCTTTTTTATAAAACTACAAGCAGGCTCCGTCTCTAATGTCGGAACTGTACGAATAATTTCCAACTCGGCATCAAAATTCGGAGTTTGTGATTTCAATTCCGCACATATCTCGTTTATATCATCAACCACCCTTTCACAGGTTACACCTGCCGCCATTCTTATATCAATCTTGATAGAGCAGCTGTCAGGCACAACATTGGTCGCCTTGCCTCCGGATATTTGATTGATACTCATTGTAGAAGCATCCGAAAAAGCAGTTTTGACATCCGGGAACTTATAACTGTTTAATCTATTTAACAGTGTATTCATTGATGTTATGGCATTGATACCGAGATGCGGCACGGAGCCATGGGCAGTCTTGCCCTTTGTGGTAAGCTTCAGCCAACAGATTCCGCGATGAAAGTTGACTATTTTAAAATCTGTGGGTTCAGGTATTATTATTCCGGCTAGTTTCGGCAAGCTATCCTTCTGTCGAGCTGTAAACCTTTTTGCCCCCAATCCGGTTGTCTCCTCTCCGGCTGTTGAACATATAATAAGATCGCCTTTGAATTTCACCCCTGAGTTTTTAAGTTGGACTGCTGCAACAGCAACCGCAGCTAATCCACCTTTCATGTCACACGAACCCCTGCCGTAAATCCTGCCATCTCTTTCATCCGCCAGAAATGGCTGACTCTGCCATTTGGCATCACCCGCCGGCACAACATCACTGTGACAGGCAAAAAACAGGGAATCCCTACTGCCGTCTCCCTTGATTGTCGCTGTAATATTGGCTCTGTTTTCATCCCACACGTCAATTTCGGCAGAAATATCGTGTTGTTCAAGGAAGCGTTTCAACAGTTCAGCGGTACCCAACTCTCCGCATTCAAGCGTTGATTGAGCATTTATAAGCTCTTTAAGTAATTTTTTCAGCATTTTACCTCCAACAATTCCTCCATCGCATCGAGCAGTACCGTTTCCACCTCCGGCGCAACCTTTGCAATGCTTGTGCTACATTCATAGCCGCCGCATTCGTATGCCTTTTTCGTTCCGATATATCCTATACCCAGATCGCCGTAAGCAGCGAGGCATACCATTTCATCAGGGCGCATGGCCTGTGCCGCAAGCTGATATTCGACAAACAGCTCACCCGGCAGATGAAGCAGAAAAACTGACCCGAGTCTCAGGCAGCTTACATTGACTTTTCGTCCTGCCATTTGCATTTCTTTATATCCAAGTTGCCAGGCAGCCAGCATTCGCTTCATAACCGGAACAGTCTCATCATTCATCACTGCTTTTATAGCCTCACTGTGCTCTGCGATATACGGCGATAATGGCAGAGAAACCGTCTTTGTCTTCCAGGTAATATCCTTGGAACCAATAGGAATCTTCACAGAATTATCCCAAGCCTTTTCCATGCCGGTTGCCAAACGACCCGCCAGCTTGAACCGGTTTACAGGCGATCCGTCATTATATTTCCCCGCTGCTATATTTGCTCCGGCTCCGCAAAAATGAATATGATCAACACCTGGCAAAGTTGCTTCGCGTAAGCCTCTTGCCAATCCGACCGTGTCATAGCTGACTGCGCCACGGTTATAAAAACTCTGGGGGTGCGATGCGTACCAGGTCAGCGAAACCAGTGGTTGATCCTCATTCCAGAATCCGATGGAACGGACGAACGGATCAATAAGACCTTCATCCATTTCACGAATATGTGCGTCTCCGCAAGAGCTGGCACGCCAATGCTCAACCTTACCGTTTTTGCCCAAAATAAGACGATTGGATGCAAACTTCTCGACACGAGCCTTACCCATGGATAAATGACTCACCGGTCGCCGTGAAGCGAGAGACTGACGAACAGCCGATGCCACCCGGTCAATAACCTCATTTTCAAAATGCATATCTTTGGAGTGTATTTTTTTACTAAAAACAACCCCTTCTTTTTTGAGATAATTGTCCAATGAGCGATTTGTCCACGGAGTATCGTGCGGGTGAAGCGTATGGACGGTGACTCGGTCGCGCGTAGTCCCGGCAGCCTCGGCAATGGCATCCCGCCACAGATCGTGAGACTCGTCACAAATCCCGCACCAATCAACGGCACACAGCACAATCGGCTGCTCATCCGTGAATAATATGATCCCACGCGCACTGAGCGGATCGACAATCTTGATCGCTGAGTTTACGAGTCCGCCACACAGTGGTGCTCCGAGCGGTGGCGTTACATCCGCCTGGAAAGTTGTTATATAAATTGTCCTATCTCCATTTTTTCAAAATCCGCCACGCCCGCCACGTCTTCTATATCCGTACCTATACGAACTTTTTTTAATATTCATAACGCTTTTCCGCACATTCTATTTCAAATATGCTGCTTCTACTTTTTTCAAAGCCGCAACAATATCATCGGCTTCGGCTTGTGTAAAGTCCTCGTGCAGGCCGCAGTTGAAATACATGTCGTCAACCTTGTCGACATTGGTCAAATCATATCGCCCGTCCATAGCCCAGCCGTTCTGCTGCATATATTTACCCATCCATTCCATGCGAACCGGTACATGTTTGTATGTCGGGCATACAGGAATACCTTCAGCCTCAACTGCCTTGACAAAATCTTCTTTAGAGACCGTCAGCAGCGACTGAGCGCATTTGAAAACCAGGAACCAGTAGACGCCTTCGCAATCGGCAGGCTCTTCTTTAAGCTGAATAGATTTCAGTTCCCCGCGACAGCTCTCGGCAATACTCTTTGCAAGTGTTCTGCGGCGGGATGCTATGTCGTCAAGCTTCCTTAGCTGGACTCTTCCGATGGCAGCGTGCAGTTCATCCATATTGCAGTTAAGTGCAGCGACCACGTTTCCGTTTGGAGCGTCGTCAATGCCGATAGGCTTGCCGCGGTCGGCATAGCGGCGGGCTTTCCAGTATAGTTCTTCATCCTTAGTGAATACCATTCCACCTTGTCCGCCGGTTGCGTGGTGCTTGCCGAACATAAGTGAAAACGAGCTTATCGTGCCCAGCGTGCCTACCATGCGACCCTTGTATTTTGCACCGTGAATCTGGGCGCAGTCTTCCACAACAGGAATTCCTCTGGAATTTGCCAGATCCATGATTGGATCCATATCGGCAGGAATACCCGCGATGTGGGCGACGATGATGGCCGAGGTTTTATCGGTGATCTTCGCTTCAATCTGTTCAGCGCCGATGGTGTAGTAATCTTCGATAGTATCCGCAGGTACCGGAACACAACCGCAGATCGCAGCAGGCATGACGCCGCCCGGGTCGCTGATCGCCGGGACAATAACTTCACTGCCGGGTTCTGGTTCAAGAGCTCTGAGAGCAACATATACTGCGTTAGTGCCGCTGTTGACCCCGTCGGCAAACCCGCCGCCGAGAAAGTCGGCAAACTCTTTGCAGTATGCCTCTTCCTGCGGGCCGTTGTAGCCCAGAACCTGATGTCCTTTTTCCATCGCCTCATCAAACAGCGACATTACAACATCTTTTTCGTCCCGTCCAAAAAGTTTACGCGGGGGAAACGGCGTGGTCCGAACAGCCTCGCCGCCATTGATTGCCAGTTGCTCATTTGTATTCTGCATAACTACGACTCCTTTTTTTTAATTCACATTTTCAATTGTAAACTTTCGCACTTTTTTGGATGAAATTTGATGAAGACTGGACATAAAAAAACAACCCCGAGCGAGCGGCGGCATTGGGACTTTGGCTGTATTCGATGGTCTGGCTTTGGTTTTGCCAACAGCCCATTGCCAAACGGGCTTCACTTACCTTACTCATCTTTGTTTCTTTTCATTATTTATGGTTAATCATATCAGTATATTGAAGTTTTTACGCATTCTTCTCCCAGGCCAGGGAATAGTCGCGTGCCTCCGGTTTTGGGTGGCCTCCGGGGCCGTAACCATCGGTTCGTTTGGAAACCTTATCGAGCGGCACGAAAGTCTTTGTCATCTTGTCATTATCAACATCATATCTGAAAAAGCCCTCGCTGCCGTCGCAGTCCGGCCAACGGTCTGTCCACTGGTTGCCACAGGTCGCAGGAGCAAGGTCAAAGTGAATACCATCAGCGAAATGATCCTTTCGGCAGTGAATATGTCCGGTAATGCAACGAGTTGCGCCGGTGGCTTTGAATATATCCATCAGGCGATCCCTGTTCTTCTGGTCAACACTAAAGTACCAGTCCATATATTGGTCGGGATTCTCAATGTCGAAAAACGGCTCGTCCAGTGTGTCTCTAAACATAGCATAGTGCATCAGCCAAAGGTGATGCGCAGCGGTGGGCAGATGTTTTTGTTCATCCAGCCATTTCCACAGTTCTTTTTCCTCCGGCAGGCCGGAACCAATGAGCATATCACAAAATCCGGAAATGCGAACATTCTTGTGCAGAAAGCTCCATTTGCTCGGCCCGAACACGGATTCAAACTGCTGGATCTGTTCGGATGTGATATTTAGGGCAATGTCATCACGAGCCGAATCCGGCCCTTGTTTGTTTGTGTGCTTGTTGCCTGTATCCATATTGCCGGCAATGACATGATAAGGGATACCCATTGAATCAAAATCAGCTTTCATGTCTTCCAGTTCCCACTTGTGAATGCTGCCGTCGCGCGTGATATCTCCGCCGACCAGCAGCAGCTCGGGATTAAGCTCCAGTATCTGCTTGCGAGCCTGCTTCCAGTTCTCCATCAACGACGGGTCATATCGATACGACCTGGGCGAGCCAGGCTGTATGTCAGCTACGTGTATAAATGTCCAGGGCTTCATATTACTTTCCTTAGCTTTTACATGTTTTTGTCAATTGATGTTATTTTCCATTAATTGCATATCGTCATGCAA
>QNCB01000121.1 GCA_003644335.1 Planctomycetota bacterium
AAGCCACCGCCCGCAACGGCAAGGTCGTAGCGATAAAGTCTATCCGCGACGCCGACGAGATGATGATGATTACCCACAACGGGCAGATCGTCCGCACGGGCGTCAACGAGATGCGCGTGATAGGCCGAGCGACCCAGGGCGTGCGGGTTATCACCCTCAAGCCAGGCGACAAGCTCGTAGCCGTCGCCCGGGTTATAAGCGAAGACAACGACCAGCAGGAACTACCGCTGAAAATCGAAAAACCAGACCCGCAAGGCAAACTACCACTGAACGAAAAATAAACAATTAAAAACAGCCGTAGGTCATGCAACATGTTGCATGGCAAATTCATCCATGCAACATGTTATGCAATGAGTTGCATAACCTACAGAACAAGGAGTTATTGCGATGCGTTATGCTGTTATCATGGCTGGTGGGTCGGGCAAAAGGCTTTGGCCTCTCTCCCGACGAAACTTCCCCAAGCAACTGCTGCCGTTGATCGACGGCAAGAGTCTGATAGAAATAGCGGTGAACAGGCTCGAGGGCCTGTTCGAGCCTGAGAATATTTTCATCGTTACCAACGCCGAGTACGCCGACCAGATAGCAAAGGTCTTACCGGACATCCCCCCGGCGAATATCATCCCCGAGCCACAAGGGCGAGACACCGCCAACGCCATCGCACTGGCTGCGGTGTTGCTCGGCGCCAAAGACCCCGCCGGCACGATGGCGGTCTTCACCGCTGACCACATAATCAGGCCTGTGGATTGCTTCGTCAGCACCGTCGAAGCTGCCATGACCTCCGCTGAAGCCAACCCCGAATCGCTGCTGACTTTCGGCATAAAACCGACCTGGCCTCATACCGGGCTGGGGTATATCGAGATCGACCAGAAGCTCAACGACACGGTCTGGAAAGTTGCGAGTTTTCGCGAAAAACCCGACCACGCCGAAGCGCGGAAGTTTGTGGAGAGCGGCAACTTTTTCTGGAACAGCGGCATGTTCGTCTGGACAATCCCCGCGATAACCGCTGCGATGAAGCAGCACCTGCCAGCCTCGATGGACGGCCTGGCCCCCATCGGAGCCGCGGCAGCCAGCGGGCGGGACTACATCAAACTGCTGGGCGAGATATATCCGACGCTGGAGAAAATCAGCATCGACTATGCCATCATGGAAAAGGCTCGCAGCGTGATGATGGTTCGGCTAAACACCGAGTGGATAGACCTTGGCTCCTGGCCCTCGCTGGAAGACGTAGCTGAGCTTGACGACAAGGGCAACGCCATCATCGCCGGGAGTCATGTCGTAATCGATAGCCTGCGCAACGTGCTGGTCAGCTCGGACGACGACCACCTCCTGGCTGTGATGGGCATGGACGACTGCATCGTAGTCCACTCGCCAGACGCCACGCTGGTCTGCAAAAAAACCGACCACCAAAGACTAAAGGACATCGTCGAAGCCATAGAAAAAGACTACGGCCCGAAGCACCTGTAAACCAAAGTATGCCTCTTGCCTAATCAGAGTCCACGGAGTCCACAGATTTCACGGATTTTTAAGGAGATTACGCGGATTTTTTAATCAAAAAATCCGTGGTTATCATTGGTTTGCTGTTTTTTGCTTCAACTGACAACTGGTTACTTTTTCAAAAAAATCTGTGAAATCCTTTTTTTAATCCGTGTAATCCGTGGACTCCTTTTTGCCTATTGCCCACTTGCCTGATAATAAAACAATGAGTAATTGGCTTGGAATAGATCATGGCCACAAGCGTATTGGCTTGGCTATCGGCGACGAGGCTGACGGGCTGGCCCTGCCCGTAACGGTTATCCAGGCCAAACCTCTCGAACAGGCCTTGGCGGAAATCGTCGCCCTGGCTGGGGAATACGAAGCAGCTGGGCTGGTGGTGGGCCTGCCCCTGAACATGGACGGCACGGTAGGCCCGCAGGCGATATTAGCCAAAAACTTCGCAGTCGAACTGGCCCAGGCAACCGAACTCGATGTCAGACTATGGGACGAGAGGCTAAGCAGCTTCCAGGCCGACGCCGATTTGGCAGGCCATCTCACACGCAAGAAACGCCGAGCCAGGCAAGACGCCATAGCGGCGGCAGGCTTCCTCCGCGACTTCCTCGCCAGCGACGGGCCAACCAGAGCACCAAGGCCCGCTGACATCAAGCCATGACTTTTTTTTCGAGAAAACGCACAGGCCTCTTGACCAGCCTACCGATAAATGGTAAATGTATCCACCCCATCGGGGCTGTGGCGCAGTTGGGAGCGCGTCTGCATGGCATGCAGAAGGTCCAGGGTTCGAATCCCTGCAGCTCCATAAAACACAAAAAAATCTCCAGCCCGCCTGGAGGTTTTTTTATGCGCATTCCTCATTAAGAACCAATTCGCAAAACTTCAGTTGCTAAAATTGTCGAATAGGGTGGAAGATTTTTTTGGTGCGGGTGCGGGTGTTGGCGCTCTTGTTGGCTTTTTGCGTGTTGGCTTGGTTGGCGAGGCAGTTGGCGGGATGGCTTGTGGTTGGGCCTGGGCGTCGATGACGTTGCTGTGGATTTTCCCGTCAGCTAATTCTGTTTCGATTCGTTCGCCCGGCTTGAACTGCCCGACAGAGCGACGGATTTTTCCGTCCGACCCTCGGGTAACGCTGAAACCCCTGGCCAACACGCTGCGATAGCTCATCGCTTCCAGCTGCCGGGCCAGGGCTGTTAGCTGCTGCCGGGCCAGGGCTAGGCGATGCGACGGATGGGCCTGGGCCAGCCTGGCTTGGGCGTCGGCGAGCCTGTCGCCAGCGAGCTTGCTCCTGCTGCCAAGCCCCCACCTCAGCCTGTCCGCCAGGGCAGTCAGCTTGGCCCGGGCACGGTCGGCAAGCCTGGATGGATGGCCGGCTGTGAGCCTGCGGGCTAGAGGTTCCAGCCTGGCCCGGGCACCGGCAACTCGCCCACCCAGCCCCGCCCGCAGCCTATGTTCCAACTCGTCCAGCCGCTGCACATTCGACCGCACCCGACTGGTCGGATCTCGAAAAACCACGCTGCGACCGATGGCTTGGAGAGCTGCCCGCGATGCGTCGAGCTTCTCGCGAACTCGCCAGGCCAGCCGCTCGCCCAGGGCGTTGAGAGCCCGGCGGATTTCCTCGCTGTCTTGCACTGCCAGCTCAGCTGCAGCTGTGGGGGTCGCTGCCCGCACGTCGGCTACGAGGTCGCAAATTGTTACGTCCACCTCGTGTCCCACGCCTGATATCACAGGCCTTCTCGCCCGGGCTATCGCGCGGGCCAGGGGTTCCTCATTGAAGGCCCAGAGGTCTTCCAGGCTGCCACCGCCCCGGGCGATGATGATGGTGTCGATGTCGAATTTTTCCGCGTTGGCTCCCAGCAGGTCCACGCCTTCTGCCAGGGCTTCGGCTGCTCCCTGACCCTGGACGGGAGCGGGATACAAAAAAACTTTCGCCCCGGGCCAACGTCGCCGCAGTGTCCGCTGGATGTCGCGCACCGCCGCGCCTGTGGCGCTGGTTACCAAGCCGATGCCTCGCGGGAATCGGCTGGGGGGGCTTTTGCGTGCCTGGTCGAATAGCCCCTCTTTTTCCAGTTTATCTTTGAGTTGACGAAAGGCCAGATCCAACGCCCCAGCCCCGGCTGGGGTTATCCGCTCGACGTATAATTGCAGCTTGCCCTGGGCGTCGTAGACGTCCACCTTGCCGCGGACGACGACCTCCATGCCGTCGGCGGGCCTGAACTTCAGCCTCGCAGCCCGGGCCTTCCACATAGCGGCACCGATGGAAGCCCCGGCGTCTTTCAGGCTGAAATACAAGTGTCCCGAAGCGGGCGTCGAGAGATTGCTGATCTCCCCCGCTACGGTTACCGTCGCGGGAAACGCCTCAGCCAGGGCACCTTTCACCCTGCCCAGCAAGGCTGAGACCGTAAGGGCAGGGCTGGCTGGGGCGCTGGAACCCACCGCTGGGCTCGGTCGAGGCCCACGGGCCTGGTTCGGGTCGAACAAAGTTTTGCGTTTAGCTGACATAGCTTCTATGTTCGCAGCTTTTGTCGCATTTGCCGTTCCCAGTCAGACTCCGTTGCCTTCAAGAATTCCGAGAAGGAGGAAAAGTCTTCTTTCCGTTGCTCGTATTCAGTAATGATTTCTTCCTGAATATGTCGCTTCATTCCAACACAATCAAAAGTCTTCGTTTTCGTCCTCATAGGTCATCTCCAGAGGGCTACGGATTTCAATCTGCTGGTAGCCATTTAGCAGATTGATAGCATTGTATTTATGAATTCTGTCGTAGTTGACAATATGCTTGAAGTTCCAGCTTAGTACCAGGTCTGCCCCAGCCGATGTTGCTGTAGCTACATGGACAGCATCGTCTCGCGAGGCCTGACCCAAAATACCCGCCTCGATATACGCATTTGCCAAGGTATCAATCTCGGGGCTTTCCTCGATATATTCCACCGAATCGGAGTCAAGCGATTCCAAAACCTGCTGAATCTTTTGCGGTGCTCGCGAAACTTCGCGTAAAATCATTTGTGACACCAAGACAATAAAGTCGCCCACTTTCACTCGCTCGAAAAAGCGACGACTTGGCTCGGAAAATTCCTCGTCCCATGTACCACCAAAGACCGAAGTGTCGACACATACGCGAATTCTATGCATTGCTCAATTCCTATGTATATGCTACTGGCTTTTGGTGAATAAGTCAAATCGCCGGGTGGTGAAAAGGCCACAGCCGGGGGCGGCTGTGCTACGTGTTTTGTTATCCGCAAGAAAAAGTGTGGCATGGTTTGGGGTTGGCGGGTATTATACCTCGGTCGTGTGGAGCTGGCAGGTGGCCTACTTGCCGGTAGCGACGTCGGGTCCTCTGCAACGCTGGGACGTGAACTTGGTCAGGTCCGGAAGGAAGCAGCCATAAGCGAATCTACAGTGTGTGCCGGAGATCGCCCGGCGGAGTTGCCGGCAAGCAGGCCATCGCTGGCAAACAGGAGTCCACGGATTTTTTAACAGAAGATTACACGGATTTACTTTTGATTAAAAAAATCCGTGGTTATCAGTGGTTTGCTGTTTTGCTTCTACTGACAACCGATTACTGACCACTGATTACTTTTTCAAAAAAATCTGTGAAATCCTTTTTTAAATCCGTGAAATCTGTGGACTCTTTTTCGGTGCAAAAAAATGGCTGGTTATCTTGTATTAGCTCGTAAGTATCGCAGCGAGACCTTTGAGGAGGTCGTCGGCCAGGAGCCTATTGCGCAGACTTTGGTCAATGCTATCAAGACAG
>QNCB01000122.1 GCA_003644335.1 Planctomycetota bacterium
AAGTATTTACCACAGTGGCCTGTGGAATCGCTATTGGAAGGCTCAACGCAATGCCGCCTGGCCCCGCCAGAAAAATTTCTCGTACACATTTTGCGTGAAATCTACATTGTGCTTGCATCGTCTGGGCTGGTGCGTAAGATAGCGGCTTGGTTTGCGGTCTTCTAATGACAAGAACTCAACAGTCTGATATTTCCAAGGAAAGGCAACATGGCTACGAAAATCAAAACAATCAAAGGTCGGCAGATTCTGGACTCTCGCGGCAACCCCACGGTCGAGGTGGATGTCCTGCTGGAAAACGGCGTGCAGGGCAGGGCAGCGGTGCCCTCCGGGGCGAGCACGGGCGAGAACGAAGCCTGCGAACTTCGCGACGGCGACAAGAGCGTCTATGGTGGCAAGGGCGTGCTCAAAGCGGTCGCGGCGGTCAACGGCGAGTTGTCCAAGGTCGTCGCTGGGATGGAGGTCGAAGGCCAGGAAGCCCTCGACAACAAGATGATCGAAGCGGACGGCACGGCCAACAAGGCCAACTTCGGCGCCAACGCTATCCTCGGCGTGTCGATGGCTGCAGCCCACGCAGCGGCGAACGACGCCCAAATTCCACTATTCCAGTACATCGGCGGCGACAAGGCTGTTACGCTGCCAGTGCCGATGATGAATATTCTCAACGGCGGAAAGCACGCTGACGGCACGGTCGATTTCCAGGAGTTTATGGTTCAGCCTTGGGGTGCCAAGACCTTTGCCGAGGGTTTGCGGATGGGTACGGAAGTTTTCCACGCTCTCAAGACGGTGCTGAAAAACAAGGGTTACAACACAGCTGTGGGCGACGAGGGTGGCTATGCCCCGAGCCTGAAGAGCAACGAGGAAGCCCCCGAGCTTATCCTCCAAGCCATCGAGGCTGCGGGGTACAAACCCGGCGAGGATATCTGGATTGCCCTGGACCCCGCTGCCAGCGAGATGGTCAACGAAGCCCAGGCACTGGGCAAGGAAGGCTACTGTTTCTTCAAGAGTCAGCCCGACCGAATCGCCACCAGCGATGAGATGGTCGACATTTGGCAGGCGTGGTGCGACAAGTATCCCATCCGCAGTTTGGAAGATGGCCTGGGCGAAAACGACTGGGCAGGCTGGGCGAAACTCAACGCCAAAATCGGCGAGAAGGTTCAGCTCGTCGGCGACGACCTGTTCGTTACCAACGTGAAGTTCCTGCAGCGAGGCCTGGACGAAAAGTCCGCCAACAGCATCCTTATAAAGGTCAACCAGATCGGCTCGTTGAGCGAGACCTACGCGACGATTAACCTGGCCCACGACAATGGCTACTCCGCGGTGGTCAGCCATCGCTCGGGCGAGACGGAAGATACGACCATCGCCGACCTGGTGGTGGCGATGAACACCGGCCAGATAAAGACAGGCTCAGCCAGCCGAACCGACCGCGTGTGCAAGTACAACCAACTCCTGCGAATCGAAGAGATTTTGGGAGACAAGGCAGTCTATGGCGCTTCCATGTGGAACAAAGGCTAACAAGCCCGACGACGCGAACGCGAACGACCAACACGATTCCCCCAGCTGTTCAGCCCGGCATAAAACCGGGCTGGACGGCCTGGCTGGGCCTGGGGGCGTGTTGCTGGGGGTAGGTTTTGTCCTTATGCTCGCCCTGGCTTTGGCGATTGTAGCGGCGGTGGTTCTCCTGCCGCCCTATGCCAAGTTGCAGCAGGCGAAATATCGTCGCAGCTGCGATGCTCTGCGGGTGGCTGAAGCCCAGGCTACCGTCGAAGCGATGGATCGTATGCTGGCAGAGGCTCCTTCGGACGAGGTTCTCACCAAGCGCCTGGCCTGGAGCAGGCTGGGCCTTTATCCAGCTGGCGAGCAGGTAGCCCGCACCACTGGCAGGGGATTTTTGCTCTCGGGCGCACCTGGGACGCTCAGCGTAATTCGCTATCCAGACCCCCCACCGCCCGACCCTTGGTTGATGAGCCTGGCGGAGAAACTCAATCAGCCCGCCCGCAGACGAGGCTTGATGGTACTGGCAGGATGCCTGGCTGTAGCTGCAATGCTACTGCTGGCAGGGAATAGGCAAGTAGGCAAGTAGGAGATAGACAAATGGGCAATTCGTGTTCCGCTGTTTTTCTTTTTACTGACTCCTCAAAAAATGATTTCCTTGACGAAGTGCGTTTTTTGGCCTAGATTCTTTGGCGTCCGAAGGGTTGCCCGCGTGGCGTCCGGGTCGAAAATTTTGCCTTTTTATCGGGATATCATATGAATCTTGTAACAGGTGCGACAGGGCTGTTGGGCAGCCACATTATCGAGAATCTTATCGAGCAGGGCCAGCCCGTGCGGGCACTTGTCCGACAGGGCAGCGACACGGGTGTGCTGGACAGCTGGGGCGTGGAAAAAGCCTTCGGCGATGTTACCGACCCTGCCAGCCTGGCTGAGGCTCTCAAAGGTGTCGATACCGTTTACCACTCAGCCGCGGCTGTGGGAGACTGGGGCAGCTGGGAAAATTATTTCGTGCCCGTGTCCATCGGCGGGACGCAAAACATGATAGAAGCTTCGCGGGCTGTGGGCATCAAGCGGTTCCTGCACATCAGCAGCATCAGCAGCTATGGCCACCCCAACGGCAAGGGCATGGTGCTGGACGAAACAGCCCCCCTGGGCGTGAACCTGCACAAGTGGAGCTACTACAGTCGGGCTAAGGTCGAGGCGGAGAAACTTATCTGGCAGGCCCACGAGCGGGGCGACTTTCCCGTTACCGTCGTCAAGCCATCCTGGCTATACGGCCCGCGCGACCGGGCGTCCATGCCTCGGCTAATCAAAGCCATTCGGGCGGGCAAGGGCAAGCTGCTGGGCGACGGGACGAACCTGCTGAACCTCACCTATGCGGCCAATGAAGCTCAGGGGTGCATTCTGGCAGCGACCAGCGACAAGGCTGTCGGCGAGATATACAACCTCTCCAGCGACGGCGACATTACCCAGAGCGAGTATTTCAACAAAATAGCCCAGTGCATCGGCGCCAAGCCCGTAAAGCGGAAAGTTCCCTACGCCATAGCTTACCAGGCCGCGTTTTGGATGGAATTGTTTGGCCATCTCGTCGGCAGGAAAACTCCGCCCCTGGTTACGCGATACAGCGTTTGGCTGATTGGCCGCCAGTGCTTTTTCTCCGCGGAAAAGGCTCGGCGGGAACTGGGTTGGAAGGCGACAGTTTCATACGACGAGGGCATCGAGCGGGCTGTGAAATGGTGCGTGGACAATGTCCCAGGCTGTGCGGGATAATGTCCGAATTCCGTAAGTTAACTTCCCGCCAGTTTTTTTGCCATGCAACAAGTTGCATAACCTACGGCCTTGGCCTGTTGTGTCTGGTTATCGCCGGTTGCGGCGTGCCCGGGCCTGGGGGCAAGGATGATTCGTTTGGGTTGGACCTCACCCCGCCGGGCGGCCAGGCTGTTCGCGGGGCGTTTGTGTTTGTGGTCGACGGCGTCAACGGTCGCATCTTCCAAAAAATGCTCCAGGCGGGGGAGCTGCCCGCCATCCAAAAATATTTCGTGGACCGAGGCCTGTACGCGCCGCGGGCGGTAGCTAATACACCTTCGATTACGATAGTGAATCTCACCAGCCTGGCTACGGGCATGTTGCCGGGCCATCATGGGATAACGGGCAACCTCTGGTTCGATCGGCGGGTGGGCGTCTATCGAAACTACAACACCCTTGCCCAGAAAAACATGCTCGACGGCGACTACGACAGGCCTAGCATTTTCGAGCTAGCCAACGGCCAGGCCGCGGGCGAAAACTCCGACGCGATGAGCGTCTCGATTTTCTTTCAGCCACACCGCGGGACGACGAAGTTTTTCGAGAATGCCCTCTCCGCTGTCGGGCCTTTCGTTTTTGGCTGGTACGACTGGGTCGACCGGATAACGCTGTTTCGCCTGGGCGAGATGATGAGCCTGGCTCGCAAGGCTGGGCGGTTCCCGCTGGTAACATATCTCTACCTGTTGAACCCGGACTTCCAAGCCTACGCACACGGCGTCAGCTCGCCGCAATATAAGCAGGCCTTGCGAGACACCGACCGACAGCTAGGCAGGGTGCTGGGCGACATGGCCAAGGCGGGGCTGTTGGATAAAGTCATCATCGCACTTGTCAGCGACCACAGCCTGGGCGATGTGAAAAGCCATTTCGATATCGAAAAATTCCTGGCTGACCAGCCCGGGTTGAACCTGGCCAGCGAGCGACTTTGGGAAGATTCGTCCAAAGGATATCGCGACGAATACTACGACCGATTCAACGCGGTGCTCTATCATTGCGGCGACAGATACGCGGCCTTGTGCCTGCGAAAACCGCTCGCCAACGCTCCAGGACAGGTTGCCAGCTACGCGCCCTGGCCCGAACGACCAACCCCCGCGGACGTTCAGCCTTTGGCGAAAAAACTCATCTCCGCCCAGGCTATCGACGTGGTTGCCTGGGCGACGGACGAGAACCGCTGCCAGCTGAGCACCAAACGCGGCGTGGTAGAGTTCGCCCAACCTGCTGGGCCTGGCGGGGAGATTTCGTATTCCGTCGCAGTTGGGCAGGACCCGCTGGGCTGGGCGGGTAAGGTGCCTGCTGAGTTGTTAGGGGGCAAGCCAGCCAGGCCGCGGCGATGGCTCGAGGTTACAAACGATACAGACTACCCAGGCTTGCCAACCCAGATATTGGCTTACTTTCGCGCACCGCGGGCTGGCGACCTTGCCATCTTCACCTCGCCAGGCTGGGACTTCCTCTCGTCGAACCGCGCAGGCCATGGCGGCTTGCGGGCCTGCGATGACATGCACGTGCCGCTACTATTGGCTGGGCCTGGCGTGCCGCATAAGACCATCTCCGTCGCTCGCACGATAGACCTGGTACCGACGTTGCTACAGCTATTGAAGACCGACAACCCAGGCTATCACACCAAAAAACACCCGCAAAAATTCGATGGCCAATCGCTCATCCAAACCCCTGGATTCCTCCCTGTGCCTAAAAACAAAAAGCCCCCGGGCTTGGCACCCGAAGAATAAGTTCCGGACACGTATTCGCGAAACACCTCGACCGATACAGCCTCGTCGATAGCCATGCAAGCTGTTGAGCCATCCAGCCGAATCGATGAGATCATCGTTGTCGCGCACCAATGGCCATGCGGTGTTGAATCGACAAGTCGCTGGCCTCCCT
>QNCB01000123.1 GCA_003644335.1 Planctomycetota bacterium
AAGCAGCGGGACTGCCAAGCTCTGACGGACGTCGCCCAGGCGGTGGGCATGGTGGACGCAGCTATTATCGCTACGCCCACGACGACGCACCTTATCGCAGCTAGGCCTTTCATCGAGGCTGGTAAGCCCGTGCTCATCGAGAAGCCTTTCACCGACGACCCCGAGGCCGGCCAAGCTCTTATCGACCTGGCGGAGAAACTCGGCACGAGCGTGCAGGTCGGTCATACCGAGCGGTTCAACTCAGCCAGCCTGGCTATGCGAAAATACGACATCCACCCGAAATTCATCGAAGCCCACCGCATCAGCCCATACACGTTTCGCTCAGCTGACGTGGGCGTCGTGCTGGATATGATGATCCACGATATCGACCTGGTCGGCATGCTCGTGGGCAGCGAGGTCGTCGATATCCAGGCCGTCGGCGTGAACGTGATAGGCCAAAGCGAAGATATCTGCAACGCCCGTCTGCAATATGCCAATGGTTGCGTCGTGAACCTCACCGCCAGCAGGCTTGCGATCAAAACCGAACGCAAGATGCGAATTTTCTCCGAGCAGGCCTACCTTTCAGTGGACTATGGCAAGAATTGCGGCGTCGTTATCACGAAGGAAAAAAACCTCGACATGATACAGATGGCCCGGGAGATGAACGTCGATGATATCGCTGAGCTAGCTCAGTCGGTGGACTTCAAAGACCTGATTACGGTCGAGGAAATCGTTCCAGACGCCTCTGCGGACCCGCTGACCAGACAGGCAGAAGCCTTCGGGCGAACCGTCATGGAAGGCGTGCCGCCAATTTGCTCAGCCAGCGACGGGCTTGTAGCGGTGCGAATAGCCAGCGACATTGTCCGCGGCGTGCAAGGCCATCGCTGGGACGGCAAGGAGTCGCCCCGGGCTGGGCTGGATATTATCCGGAAATGATTGAAAAAAAGGCTTGTGAAAAAAAACATTTTTTTGCAAAAAAAGGCTTGCAAGTTACCGGTTGGCACGCTATAAATAGTGTAGGCTCCTCGGTCATGAAAGGTACAACTATCAGGGCCGAGTTTTCGGCGATGGGCTCCCCTCCCCCGTCGCCGTTTTTATGCGCTGACGGGGGGGGCGGTCAGTTAACCAGTCGACCAGTTTTTTAACGCATTTCTGTTGAATTGGCTGACGTTCTATGGCATACTGCCTTGTCGCTTATGGAAAAACTATATCATAGGAGCATTGGACAAATGGCCCGTCAAGTACCCCAACGCAATAAACTCCAACTTATTCTGCTGGTTACCTTTGCCATTCTCTTCGTCATCGCTGCGATTCTGGCGATACTTGGGCTGGTAAACTACGACCAGGCCAATCGGCAAAACCAGGAACTGACCACCCGCCTGGACGACCTCCAGCGCGACAACGCCAAGCTCCAGAGCGACACGGACGAGCTGGTAATGCTCATCACGGGCAAGGCTGGCACGGTCGCCGGGGCCAAGGCTGCTGCCAAGACAGCCTATCTCAACACCGACGAAGCTGGCGGGCTGGCGATGGAACTTGTTACCCTGGCCCAGGCCGAGAGGGACAAAGTCGAACTTATCGCCAAGCTCAACACGCGCATCGCGGAGCAACAACAGCAACTTGAACTGCAAAAGAAGCTCCAGGCTGAGCTTGCCCAGGCCCGCGAGAAAGACCTCAAAATTTTCCAGGAGAAGGAAGCCAAGCTAAATGCCGCACTCGTCGAAGAGCAGAAAAAACGAGGCGAGGTTTTCACCCAGGCCAAGGGCAATGTCGTCCGAACGCGCAAAAGCCTTCAGCGGACGATTCGGGCGCAAACCAGACGTATCGAGAAACTCACCGAAGACAACCAAGCCAAGACCAACGAGATAACCAAGCTCCGGAACCAGATAGACAAGCTCACCCGCACATCCCGCTCCGGCGCGGAAGTTACGCTCGTTCCGGGCGGCAGAATCCGCAAGCTCGTGCGGGCTGACGGGATATGCTACCTCGACAAGGGCACAGCTGACGGCGTTCAGCGAGGGATGACCTTCGCTGTTTACCCGGCCCAGGCTAGCGGTACTATCGACGCCAAGTCCAAGGGTTCGATCCGCGTCTCGCGCCCGATGGCTGACATCAGCGAATGCGTTATTGTGGATGACGACCCAGCCAATCCGATAGTCCAGGGCGATATTATCTCCAACATCGCCCACCAGGCTTCGCGAGTGCGGGTGTTTGTCGTAGCTGGGGTTTTCGACCTCCACGCTACGGGCCAGGCTACCAGCCGAGACGCGGAAGAAGTCAAAAATGTCATCCGCCAGGCTGGGGGCAAGGTCGCGCCGAAAATCACCGTGCAGACCGACTATGTAGTTCTGGGTGTCGAGCCTGCCAAGCCAATCGCCCCAGCGGACGACGCACTCGAGGCTACCCGCAAAGCTTATCAGCGACAGCTGAAACAGTATAACGACTATGTCGCACTGAAAACCCAGGCCAAGACCATGGGCATTCCGATCCTCAACACTAATCGCTTTATCGAGCTGACAGGCTACAAGCCTGACCCCCAGGCAAACTAAACCACTGCACTGCTACCCCGACGGCGGGGTGTATACGCAAAGCAACCAGACCAGAACCGTTCTGACCGAGAGCAAAATCCCATGAAACTTTCACAACGAATCCAACAGGTGTCAGCCAGTCCAACCATCGCGATAACAGGCAAAGCCAAAGCTATGCAAGCCGAGGGCATAGACGTGGTGAGTTTCGGAGCCGGCGAGCCTGACTTCGACACGCCGCAGTTTATAAAGGACGCCGCTGCTGAGGCACTCCAGGCTGGGGACACCAAGTACACCCCGCGATCAGCTGTCGCCCTGAAAAAAGCCATCGCAGCCAAGCTCACCGGCGAGAACAATATCCCGACCGAACCCGGCGAGGTAATCGTAACCTTCGGCGGTAAGCACGCACTCTACGAAGCGTTCCAGGTTCTGTTGGACCCGGGCGACGAGGTGCTTATCCCCGCGCCATATTGGGTGAGCTACCCCGAGCAAGTGAAACTCGCTGGCGGGGTGCCCGTGATTCTGGAAACCACGCCGGAGGATGGCTTCAAAATCAAGCCAAGCCAAATAACCCAAGCTGCGAAAAACGGCGCGAAAATCCTCGTTCTGAACTCGCCCGGCAACCCCACTGGCGTGATGTACACCCCCGCTGAACTCCAAGCTATCGCAGAGGCTGTGTTGAAAACCGAGCTGATAGTTTTCGCGGACGAAATCTACGAAAAACTCATCTACGACGACAAGAAGTTCGTCTCGTTCGCGTCGCTGGACGCGAGGCTCCCCGCCCGAACCCTGACTTTCAATGGCCTGGCCAAGACATTTTCCATGACGGGCTGGCGACTGGGCTGGGTGGCAGGCCCGAAAGACGTCATCGGCGCGATGGGCAGGCTACTAAGCCATGAGACGACCAACCCGGTGAGTTTTGCCCAGGCCGGTGCCCTGGCGGCTTACACCTATCCGGGCGCAGCTGGCGTGGTCGAGGATATGCGAAAAGAGTTCGCCGCCCGCCGCGGCCACATGTTGGAACGTCTGCGAGCCTTGCCGCAGGTTAGCTGCATCGAGCCTGACGGTGCGTTTTACTGCTTCCCGGACATCAGCGCCCACTTTGGCAGAACGCTTGGCGGCGTGGAAGTAACAGACTCGCTAAGTTTTGCCGCCGCTGCCCTGCAAAGCGCCAAGGTCGCCCTCGTCCCGGGCATAGCCTTCGGCGAAGACCGCTGCGTCCGCCTGAGCTTCGCAACCAACATGAAAAATATAGACAAAGGCCTGGACCGCCTGGCCGAGCTGCTGACATAATCGCAGAAGTCGCGGAGGGTGGGTGGTTTCCGAGGAACGAGGGGTTCACCCAGGCAGAAACCGTAGGCCCGGCAAGGGCGGGAGATGTATACTTTGGCTGTAACGCGAAACAGAATCGAAAAAAATCTCAAGCTAATCCGTCAGGATATCGTCGCAGTTGCCCAGCGAGTTGGTCGCGACCCGGCTGAGGTGTCCATTGTCGCGGTAACCAAAGCTGTCGATGTCGATACCATTAAGAATGTGCTCGACGCTGGGCTGTTGGACCTGGGTGAAAACCGCGTGGGGCAACTCACCAGCCGAGTTGAGGATATTGACGCCTATGTCAAACGCCGGCGGAATCCGCTGCCAGGTCCGGTGCGATGGCACATGATAGGCCATCTCCAACGAAACAAGGTCAGGCCGACCCTGGCCTGTGGCGCGACGATCCACTCGGTCGACTCGCTCCGCCTGGCTGAGGAGATAAGCCAACGCGCTCGCAAGGCCAAGCTGACCGTCGATATCATGCTGCAGGTAAATTGCTCGCAGGAACAGCAGAAGCATGGCATAGCGGTCGGAGCTGGTGGCCACTTAGCTGAGATGATAGCAGCCATGCCGAACCTTCGCTTGATTGGCCTGATGACAATGGGGCCGACGGGCGCCGACCCGCAAGAGTCCCGCAACAGTTTTTCCAGGCTGAAGTTTATCTTCGATGAAATCAAAAAAGCCAAAATAGGCGGGCGAGCGTTTCGGCACCTCTCGATGGGCATGAGCGGCGACTATACCATAGCTGTCGAACAAGGCGCCACAATCCTAAGAATAGGCTCAGCCCTGTTCGCATAGTAGCATGGACGCCCATGCCACGAAAACACAGCCGAGGGCGGCTGTGCTACATGCCTATCAATCTTCGCTTGGCAGGATGATGTCGTTGTAGCTTTGCGGGTATTTTTCGTGCCAGGCCCAGGCGTGTTGGACTATGGTTTTCAGTTCGGGATAGTCAGGCTTCCAACCCAGCTTCGCCAAGGCTCGCTTGCTGGATGCGACCAGTCTGTCCGGGTCGCCAGGCCGACGCGGAACCACCTCCGCTGGGATATCGCGCCCCGTAACTTCCCGACACGTCTGGATAACCTCGCGCACGGAAAACCCCTCGCCATTGCCCAGATTGTAAACCCCCACACTGCCAGCCTGGGTCGCGTCGATGGCAAGGACGTGCGCCTTGGCCAGGTCGCAAACGTGAATATAATCACGAATACATGTGCCATCCGGCGTGTCGTAGTCTTCGCCGAAGATTTTAATGTCCGCCCGCTGACCCAACGCGACCTGGAGCACCAGCGGTATAAGGTGCGTCTCGGGGCTGTGGGCCTCGCCGATTTCACCCGACGGGTCAGCCCCCGC
>QNCB01000124.1 GCA_003644335.1 Planctomycetota bacterium
GAGATAGGCCGAGGCCGCTGGGAGCCGGGCCGAATTACGGAAATTATAGAATCGCGCGACCGCCGCGACGCAGGCCCGACCGCCCCGCCCGATGGCCTGACGCTAATGTGCGTGCACTACGACCAGTAGCACAGCCGCAAGGAACCCTACGAATGACCGACAAAACTGACAAAAAAATCCTGGCTGAGGGCGAGTATTTCCGCTTCGTCATCGATGGCAACTGGGAATACATCGAGCCGAAAAAATTCTCCGGCGTCGTGCTCATCGCTCCGGTAACATCCGACGGCAAGATCGTCCTCATAGAGCAGCACCGGATACCAGCCCGCAGCAGCGTCATCGAAATACCCGCAGGCCTCGTCGGCGACCACGACGATGCGGACGAAGACCCAATCGTCGCAGCCCATCGCGAACTGCTGGAGGAAACGGGCTACCAGGCCCGGCACATGGAAGTCGTAACCGCCGGCGCGCCCTCAGCTGGCTCGAACTCGGTCATCATCACGATGCTCCTTGCCACGGGTTTGGAAAAAATAGGCCCAGGCGGCGGCGACGATTCGGAGAATATCATCGTGCACGAAATCCCGCTGCCAGAGGCCCGCGGGTGGATCGAAACCCAACGCGCCGGCGGCAAGACCGTAGACCTGAAAACCTGGGTAGGCCTATACTTCGCGGAAAAATACTGGCAGAACAAATAGCCTACCCCTGGCTGAGGATTTCTATCGAGCGTAGGGGGGCGTCTTTGTGTTCGCTGAAGAGATGGCTTAGGGAGCGGTCTTCCACCCGCAAGCGCCGTTGCAGTCGGCCAGCCAAAATGAGCACCGAACCCCAGCGTGCGAATTTTTTCCGCACGAATCTGCTCTCCGGCAGTAGCGGGAAGTTTACCCGGTCAGCCAAAACGGAGACGACCTCGAAGCCGTGGATGGTCAGCAGTTGGCGGAAAAACCCTGCGGTGTAGCCGTGGATGTGTTGCATGTCGCAAAGCCAGTGAGGCTGGCGCCCGCACAGCAGCCTGCGGATTTCCTTCCAGTATCCGATGTTCGGTATCGAGATAACCACCAGCCCGCCGTCGGCCAGTGCGCGGTTGGCCTGGTTCAGCGGCGCGTGCCAGTCGGCTACATGCTCCATGAACGCACCCATGTGCAGCCCGTCGAACGACGCATCCGCAACGGGCCAGGGCCCCTCGGCGTCGAGCAAATGCGCGTGGTCATATCTCAGCTTGGTCTGCTCGATGGCTTCGGGCGAGAGGTCCATGCCCGTCAGCTCGAACTGCTCCGCGGGCAGCCATTTCCGCAAAGGCCCCACGCCACAGCCGACGTCCAGAATTTTCGTCCGCGCCGCGGCTTCGGAACCGTCGCTGTCGTTTCGCAGCTGGCGGAACTCGTCGAAAAACTCGCAAGCCACAGCCAGGCGAATTTCCTCTTTCGAGTCGTAAGGCTTGCCGCCATGCCAGGCCTGGGCGCATCGCCGCTGTTTGTGCGTATCTTTCATCCGCGGACGTATACCACAAGGCCTGGCGATTTTCAACCGCCCACCAGCCGCCGAGGGTTTATATGCCCTCGACGCTGCGGCGAAGCTGATCCGCCGCGTCGCAAACTCGGCCCGGCGTGTAACCAGCCAGCGGCACGATGAACTCGTTGACCGCGTCCATGATATCCCCAGGCTGTGGGAAAAACGCGTCTTCCACCTCGTCAGCAGGGGTTATCCAGTTCCTCGCGCCAACCACGACCGGCGGGGCGTCAAGCTCGTCAAAAGCCAGGTGCGTAATCTTCGACGCCATCGTGTGCAGGAAACTGCCACGCTCGCAGGCGTCGCTGGAGAGGAGAATCTTGCGGGTCTTCTTGACCGACTCGATAACCTTCTCGTAATCAAAAGGCACGATCGACCGGGCGTCGATAACCTCGCAACTTATACCGTATTCTTCCTGCAACTGATCCGCCGCCTGCAACGCCCGATAGAGCGTCGCGCCGATGGTCAGTATTGTCAGGTCGCTGCCCTCCCGACGGATGGCGGGGACGCCAAACGGGATTTCGTAAAAATCTTCCGGCACGCCGCCAGCTTCGAAAATCTCAGGCTGATCGTAAAGTCGTTGACTCTCGAAAAAGATAACCGGGTCCGTGCCAGTCAGGGCGGTATTCATCAGGCCCTTGGCGTCGTAAGGCGTAGCTGGGAAGGCTACTTTCAGGCCCGGAATGTGCGCCGTCATGGTCGTCCAGTCCTGGCTGTGCTGCGCGCCATACTTGCTGCCGACCGAAACGCGAATAATAGCAGGCATGTGCAACAGCCCGCCGGACATGCTCTGCCACTTAGAGAGCTGATTGAAAATTTCATCCCCAGCCCTGCCCATGAAATCGCAATACATAAGTTCCGCTATAACTCTGCCGCCCTCCAAAGCATAGCCGCACGCCGTGCCGCAGATGGCTCCTTCGGAAATTGGCGAGTTGAACAGCCTGTGGTACGGCAGCATCTCCGTCATGCCGCGATAAACCGCGAATGCTCCGCCCCAGTCGCGGTTTTCCTCGCCGTAGGCTACAAGCGTGGGGTCCCTGTAAAAACCGTCTCGAATGGCTTCGAACAGCGAATCGCGAACGGCGATGCACTTGCTTTTTGGCAGGGCCTTGCCAGCTTCGTCCAGGCCTGTTCTGCTACGCTTGGCCAGGGCTTTGCTCCGCGGGTCTTGGCCATAGGGCAGCAGCGTTTCAGCCTGGCGATTTTCTTCCATCGTAGGCCGATTTTCGTTCGAATACATCGTCTTTTCCAAAAGACACCCAACATGCATCAAATCGGCACGAGGCGAAACTTTCAAATCAATTGCCTTCGTGAAGGCTTTGAGGATAATTTCGTCGGTCTGTTTTTGCATCGCGTCTATGTCCCCCTGCGTGCAAACGCCAGCCTCGATAAGCGACGCGGCGAATGTCTTGAGCGGGTCGTGCTCCTGCCACGCTTCGATCTCGCTCTTTTCGCGATAGCTGCTCGCGTCGGAAGGCGAATGGCCACTGAAGCGATATGTGATGGTGTCCAGCAGCACAGGCCCCTCGCCAGCTGCGATGATTTTCTTCTTCCGGGCGATGGCGTCGATGACAGCCAGGGGATTGTAGCCGTCCACTCGCTCGGCGTGCATCTGGTTTGGCGTCAGCCCCGCACCGATACGGGCCAGGACATCGTAGCCCATGGTCTCGCCAGCTGTTTGCCCGCCCATACCGTAGAAATTGTTGAAAAAGTTCATTATCAACGGCAGCCCGCCGCGATGTTTTTCGTCCCAGAGCGTCTTGAACTGGTCCATCGTCGCGAAGCAAAGTCCTTCCCAGACAGGCCCGCAACCAGCGGAGGCGTCGCCGATATTGCCGATGACAATGCCAGGCTTGTCGTTGACCTTTTTGAACAACGCAGCTCCGACGGAGATGTCGCCCGAGCCGCCGACGATGGCGTTATTCGGCATGATACCGAACGGCGGGAAGAACGCGTGCATCGAGCCGCCCATGCCTTTGTTGAATCCGTTTTCGCGAGCGAAGATTTCCGCCAGCGATCCGTAGACCAGAAAATCGATAGCCAGGTCTTTCGTATCGCCCTTGGCGTCGGCTTGGACAACTTTTAGACAATCGCCGCCGAAGTAATTCGTCATGATATCATTCAGGTCGGCGTCGTCTAACTTTTGAATAGCTGAGAGACCCTTGGCGAGGATCTCGCCATGGCTGCGATGGCTGCCGTAAATGTGGTCGTTCGTATCCAGCAGATAAGCCTGGCCGACCGCTGCGGATTCCTGACCTATCGACAGGTGGGCGGGGCCTCGGTGATTGTACTCGATGCCCTGGTAGTTGCCGCGGAGTTTTATCTCGTTGAGCATGTTTTCGAACGCGCGGATAATCATCATATCACGCTGTATACGCAGCATATCAGCCTTGGTGAACCGTTTTGATTTCAGCTCGTCTTTTACGGACTTGTCGTACTGGTTCACCAGGATTGGCTGAAACTCGACAGTATTTGCTTGACGCATCTTCACGGGGTCTACAATTTGACACTTTGGCATCGATTTGGTTCCTTTTTTAAAAGTTATCAGTTGTCAGTAATCAGTAATCAGTAAAAGCAAAAACAGCAAAAAAACCATGCGAAAAAATTCTTGAAGCGTGGTATTTTTTGTTCTGTGTTTTTTGTGGTGAAATCAGCTCTCGTGTCTTTTGTGGTTTTTGCGGACTACCGAGGGTTGATTTCGGGCTGTTATTTTAGTCTATTTGCTCTTTTTCAGGCCAGATTACACTTATATTGTGGTCTTTCAGAAACTTCTGCCATTCTGCCGGTGGCGGGGAGTCTGTTATAACTTTGCTGACCTTGTCGAAGTCTGCTATTTTGAATAGGCTTGGGCTGAGGAACTTGCCGTGGTCTGCCAGCAGGATAGACTCTCGCGAGTTGACTATAGCTTGGCGGTAGATTGCGGCGCTGTCGATATCCCCAGCTGTCAGGCCGAAGTCCATGCTTAGCCCGTCGACGCCGATGAAAGCCCGGTACCCTCGCAGTTGTTCCAACGCAGCCTGGGCCATCGGGCCTACGGTGTCCATGCGGGCTGGGCGATATTGTCCGCCCAGGAGGATCACGCTCAGGCCTGGTGAGTCCAGTTCCAGTGCCAGCCTGGCTGAGTTTGCGATGATGGACAGGCCTTGCCTGGCCTTGAGGAAGGGCACCATTTGGAAGCAGGTCGTCCCTGAGTCCATGAATATCAGGTCGCCCTGGCTTACGAGCTGGGCGGCGAGTTTGCCGATGATTCGCTTGGCTTCGATGTTCCGCATAGCTTTGGATCGGAAGGAGAAGTCGCTCTTCCTCGGCAGCGTCGCTCCGCCATGGACTATCTCGACTTGCCCAGCCTGGGCCAGGCCTCTGATATCTCGGCGGACGGTGGCCTGGGAAACCCCTAGCCCCTCGGCGAGGTTTTTGATCGTAACTCGTCCACTCTCATAGACTTGAGATAAAATCGAATCTCTGCGTTGTTCGGTCGTAGCACTCATTTTATTGTGGTGTTATCCTGTAAAACCTTGCTGTGGGCCTGCAAGATATTGCCAAGTTAGCACGATTTCCTGCATAATACAACAGAAAAATAAAGAAATTTTGAAAATTTTCTGAAAAATAATGCAATATTTTTGTCGATTTAAGGTTGACTATTGCAGTTTTTTTTCATA
>QNCB01000125.1 GCA_003644335.1 Planctomycetota bacterium
ACAAGCCCTGGCAGAGAAGATGAAAATCAAGTTCAGCAAGAACGACCTGTGGGCGCAGCGAGGCTTCGTCGATGGCGATAACTCGGGCTCAGCCAGCTTCAACTGGGCAGAGGCTCCGGGAGCGTCGATGACCGCGTGCATGAAAAAGGTCTCCATGCCAATAGCGGACGCGGGCTATTTCCCAGGCGGCGGAAACAGCGTAACGTTCTTCTCGCCAGGCGACATTACAGGAGTCGCAGGGCGAATAGCGTATTGTCAAACCACCGACAAATTCGCGATGGTGTGGGACGAAGCAACCACCGTCGAGTTGCCGGATGAACTCGCCCAGGCCGTAGCCAATACGTCGAACTGGAATTGGCCTCACACGTTTGTTACGCCGAAATACGCGACCATGGGCTAGTACAAACAATACGCCCCAGCCAATCATTTGCACATGACATGGGGCCTGAAACCAGCACGCCTGCAACACTGGATGGACATGACAGGCGTACTGTCAGCCACGCCATGGGCAGCAAGACCAAGCTTCGTACCAGAAACCGACAGACCAAAACCACTACTACAAATTATTTCAGGGGAATAGGCAATAGGAGTCCACGGATTACACGGATTCTAGGAAGATTACACGGATTTTTTTTTGATAAAAAAAAGGATTAGGTGGCATGGCTACACCGCGGCTGTTTGCGGGGTAGCCATGGGGATTGCCCATTGAGTCAATAACCAAGCCCCCGCGCGTCATTCGTGTTCTGTTTTTTTCTTTTGCTTTTACTGATTACTGATAACTGATAACTGATAACTTTTTCTAAGGAAAACTGATGGACAAGCCGCAAGCGTATCATCCAAGTTTGAGTCATAAGGACGTTACTTTCGCTATATCCAAGCTGGGCGTAAGCAAAGCCAATACGAAAATCTGGCAGCTTTTGCTCCTGGGTATTTTGGCGGGGCTTTATATAGGTTTTGGCGGGCAGCTGTTTCTCGTTACCGTCGCAGCTGGGCTTGGCAAGATTCTCGGCGGAGCTCTTTTTAGCGTTGGCCTGGTGCTGGTTATTATCGCCGGGGCTGAGCTGTTCACGGGCAATGTTACGATCCTCATCGGCGTGTTTTCCGGCATGATCCCCAAGCGACGGATGTTGCGAAATTGGCTTACGGTCTACATCGGCAACTTCATAGGTTCGGTGGCCTTCGCGGTGCTGATGGGGCAAACAGGCCTGTTCGGCAGGGCTGGCGAGCCGAACAGCCTGGGCGAGCTGGCGGTGAAAATAGCACACGCCAAACTCGCTATCCCGTTCACCGAGGCGTTCGTCCGCGGGATTTTCTGCAACATGCTTGTCATCCTCGCGATAATCATGGCCATCATGGCCAAGGACATCGTCTCGAAAATCTTCGCAATCATCCTGCCGATAACATGCTTCGTCGCGTGTGGCTTCGAGCATTGCGTGGCCAACATGTACCTGATAACTGTCGGCATGTTGGTCGACGGCACGGCCCTGCACCAGACGTATCCCATGTTCGAAAACATCCTGCCCGTTACGCTGGGCAACATCGTCGGCGGCGTCGCCATCCTCATAATCCATCCCAACAGAATTTCACAAATAGGCCTATTGCTAAAACGAAAGAAAGCTCAAGCCTCGAAATGATAAATATGAACAATCAAAACGCAATCGTGGTATCACATGATTGAGTCTAAACGAGACGAAATACTTCTTGGGCAGGAGACGGAACGGGTTTTGGTGGTTGGTGTTATCCTGCCAAACTCCACAGCTGACCCGCGCGACCCGTTGGGCGAGCTGCGAAGCTTGGCGGCCACCGCTGGGGCGGAAGTTGTCGACCAGATTCTCGCCAAGCGCGACAAGCCTCACCCCGGCATGTATGTTGGCAAGGGCAAGGCCCAGCAGATAGCAGACCGCTGCGAGCAAAACGAAATCGACTGCGTCCTCTTCGACAACGACCTGGCTCCGGGTCAAATTCGTGAGCTGGAAAAAATCACCGACTGCAAGGTCGTCGACCGCAGCGAACTTATCCTCGACATCTTCGCCGCCCATGCAAGCACCGCTCAAAGTCGACTCCAGGTCGAACTGGCCCAGCTGGAATACACCTACCCCAGGCTCACCGGCATGTGGAGCCATCTCGACCGCCACGGCGGCGGGGTTGGCACGAGAGGCCCCGGCGAGAGACAGATCGAAACCGACCGGCGAATCGTGCAAAAACGCGTCAGCTATCTCAAGGAAAAACTCGCAGCCATCGACCGTCGCAAGCTTCGCGAAGTCCGTAGCCGGGGCGAGTCGTTCTGCGTCTGCCTGGTGGGCTATACCAACGCGGGCAAGAGTACTATGATGAACCTGCTGACCGGCACGGGCACATACGTCGCGGACAAACTCTTCGCGACGCTCGAGACAAAAACCCGCAAGTGGAACCTTGCCCAGGGGCGCGACGTGCTGCTGAGCGACACGGTCGGGTTCGTCCGCGACCTGCCCCACCACCTGGTAGCCAGCTTCCGCGCGACGCTCGAAGAAGCTATCCACGCCGACCTGTTGATCCATGTGGCCGACGCTTCGCACGAGCGAGTGGACGACGAAATAACAGCCGTGCGGAAAGTGCTGGCTGAGCTTGGCTGCCCGCGCGAAAACGAACTGCTCGTGCTGAACAAGATAGACAAAATCCTCGACCCAACTCTTTACGCGACCCTGAGCAAGAGGCATCCAAACTCGCTGTTCGTCTCCGCTGCGACGGGCAAGGGAGCGGACGAGCTTCTGGATACGGTCGCCCAGCGGGCCAGCGGCTCGCATGTTCGCGTAAGGCTCCAGGCCAACTTTCGCAACGGCAGGCTGATGAGTTACATCGCGCAGCACGCCGAGATAGAGCGGCAGAATTACGACGACGCCGTGGTCGATATCCGCGCGAATATCGCAGCGGAGAAACTCGAAATCCTGCGGACATTTGGCCAGGATATCAGCATTTCGCAGGAGTAAGGCAAAAAAATTTTTCGTGGATAACCTGTTGATAAGTCCATATATCTTTGCGGGGACGTGTGTTGTAGCGGTTTTTCCTGCCCGATTGTCGGCACAAAAAAGTGGCGGTTTTTCTTGAACTTGGCCGATACCTTAATTAGAGTAGGAGGCCAAAATTGTCCAGCACAATTACGTTTACAATGCATCACTGGGATCGGATGATAGACACGCGCACAACCAAGGTGCTCGGCGCGCTGCTCGTTGCCATGACCGTCGGAGCTTTGCTCTTGATGGCGATGGAGTCGCAGCCGCCGCGCCCGAGCAACGAGATACTCGCGAGCATTCGCAGCTCTGCTGCGGTGGGCGGTGTGGTTGCCTCGTCGCGCTGGCGTCGAATCGTCGTGAACTCTTCGCTGGGCGGGGCTGACACGCTGCCGGGGCGGTCTCATTTTGTAATCTCCGCAAAGCCCGACGCGACGGGTTGGCAGGTCAAGCCAACGAACCTTTGGCGACAGCAGAGGGCGGGGCATCACATTTATGTCGCAGGCCGGGATTTCAATTCCGACAGCATCGGCGTTTGCCTCATCGGCGACTTCTCCACCAACAGCCCGGGGAGCCAACAGTTCGAAGCTCTGCTGGGACTAATCCGCAGCTTGCAACTCAAGTGCGGCATCCGAGCGGAAAACATCTACCTCGCCAGCGAACTGACAGCCTCAGCCAAGCCGGGCCTGGCCTTCCCCGTAGGCGAGTTCAACTCCCGCCTGGGCCGATAAGAATGTAGTACAGCCGCCCCCGGCTGTGTTTTGCCGTAGCATGGACGTCTCGTCTATGTTTTTTTTTGTTATTCCCGTGAAGGCGGGAAGAACAAGATAACGTGAGACGTTAATGAATAATGATTGCGGAAGCTTTTATGCTGATTGATTTGAGAATGTTTTTTCAAACGCAGCGGTGAGTTTTTTCTTGTCCATATTCCAGGCTATCACGGCCAGGGCTGTTCCCGAGTCGGCGCCTTTTATATTCACCGCGGGCTTGGTCAGAAAATCTCCGCCAGCCAATTCTACGAACACAGGCCCATCGCCGAAATCTACATTGCCCTTCAATCGCAGCATATTTTCGCTGTAATCCGCCAGCGTTTTCATAAACGCCTGCCGATTCACTGGCCTGCCTGTCTGGATACTGGCAGAGAAAATATTCACCGGAGGCCTATCGCAGCGGCGAGTGTCCATAGCGGAAATCGGTTGGAGCGAGTTTAGCCAATCCATGGACACGCCGCCCTGGGTAACGCTTATCTGCGGGGCGCGAGGGTTCATTTCCCCGAGCAAAACACGGAGCTGTTGCAGCTGGGCGGGGGAGACCAGGTCCGTTTTGTTGACGACCAGACCATCGACACTTTCAGCCTGTCTGCGAGCAGCGGCCATAAACGCGACGACCTTCGTAAAATTTTTCGCGTCGATAAGCCCTACCGTAGCCTGGACGGTGAACTGCTCAGCCAGGCTTGGCACGTCGGAAATCAGCGATAAAACGTCAGCGGGTTCCGCTATGCCGGTCGCTTCGATTAGCATGATATCAGGCCTGGCCTCGGCGATATCCTGAAGCGTCGCGACGAGCTGGAGCTTGGTACAGCTGCAGAACAGGCTGCCACTGTTTATCTCATATTTTTTTCCAGCCCGGGCCGAGTCCACCAGCGACCCGTCCACGCCAAGGCTGCCGAACTCGTTGATAACCAGCGCGACCTTGCGGCGAGCAATCTCCGGCAGGGTAAGCAGATGATTCACAAACGTAGTCTTGCCCGAGCCAAGATAACCCGTGATGAGAATGATCGGAATTTTCGAAGACACCTTCACACCTTCTTACAGTATATCTTTGATCCATTCCTTGACGATGGACGCCTCTGGCACGTGGTGGCTGGACCTCGTGCGATACTTGGCCGAGACGACCGCGGGGGTCTGCTTGGGCAGGACGCCAAATGCGAGGATATCCTTGTCGTCGCTGATAAGCTTCACGTCTATCTCCACGCCGAGTTCAGCCACAGCCTTGTCTACATTCGCCCGCAACTTCTTGGTGTCTTCCTGACTGCAATGATCCGGCGAGCACAACAGGTACATCCTGCCACGCCGGCGGGCAATTTTGATCCGCATCTTCTCGAGGATTCTATCCCGCACAGCTTTGAGAAGCTCGTCGCGAGCTGGAATTCGCGAGACAAAACGTATCTGTCCA